>NZ_WBYS01000005.1:0-268476 GCF_013283295.1 Marinobacterium sp. xm-m-312
TTACCGAACTCAGTCGTGAAACGCGTCATCGCCGATGGTAGTGTGGGGTTTCCCCATGTGAGAGTAGGTCATTGCCAGGCACCTAATAAACAAAGAACCCCAGTACCGAAAGGTCCTGGGGTTTTTTGTTTTTTGGTCGCAAGGAGACTTCTGAGCGAATGCCCATGTGACCACGCATGCACTGAAAGTGCGGCGGGGAGGCGCTGCAAGCGTCGCGAAGCGATGACGAGCAACGCTCGGCACCTATTGTAGGTCATTCACTCGAACACCGTTCGTAACCTATTGTAGGTCATTGAGAGCTTCGTAAAGGATCTCTGCCAAATCCATCGCGGCCTTTGCAAGACCGCTCCAACGTTTTAACAGAATCTCTGCCAACGGATAGAGCGGATGACAGGCTGAAGGCCAGTCACCGTAGCTTCGTAGTGAGTTAAGCACACCAGTGACTGGCTTTAGCCTGTCATCTGCTGTCCAATTACGCGCCCAACCTTCCCGGCCTTCGCAAGACCGCTCCAACTACCCTCTCAAATGCTCTGCAAAGAACGCCAAGGTTCTCTCCCAAGCCAGCTCTGCTTCAGCTTCGCTGTAGCGTGCAGTCGAGTCGTTGTGGAAGCCGTGGTTCACTCCTGCGTAGGTGTGAGCGGTATAAGTTTTACCTAGCTTATCCAATATAGGCTGGTAGTCGACCCAGGTTCCATTCACGCGCTTATCCAGTTCTGCAAAGTGGAACTGTAATGGAGCAGTGATCTTCTCAAATCCGTCTTCAGCAGGCGTTCCATAGAAGGGAACACCGGCGTTCAAATCTGATCCTAGATCGATCGCTAGTTGATTGACTAGGTAGCCACCAAAGCAGAATCCAACCATACCCAGTTTGCCACTGCTGAACTCGTGATTCTTAATAAACTGAGCGGCTGCAATGAAGTCTGCAACGATTTTGCTTCGCTCTAACGTACGCTGCATTGCGCGGCCTTCGTCATCGTTGCCTGGGTAACCACCCAATGGATAGAGAGCATCGGGTGCAAAGGCGATATAGCCTGCTTTGGCCAGACGTCTAGCGACGTCCTCGATGTATGGATTCAAACCACGGTTCTCGTGGGCAACCAGTACGGTCGGCGCATCATTCATCTCATCGACCCCTGCTGGAACAACTAGGTATCCGCGCCCTTTTCCATGGCCTTCAGGCGACTCGAACTCTACATATCTCCCTTTGATTTCGGGATCATTGAATGAGACCTGTTCCGCCAGGGCGTAGTTTGGTGTCAGTGCTGTCGTCATTGCGCCAAGGGTTAATCCTGCAATGCCTAAAGTGCCTAAGCGCGCTAGGAAGATGCGTCGGTCAATATCACCGTGTGCATATTCGTCGTACCAATCAAACGCGACCTGAGGAATGGTCAGCGGGGTTTGTTCTTTTTGTTGCATATCCATGGTTGCACTCCTGTGCTGATGATTTACAGATACTCTTTTGCCTATGCGTCGGTTTCTTACTACTGGAGCAAACTCTATAATGAGTCTCTTATTTATAGCTTAGGATTTTGAAATGCGCCTAATGATATTTTTATTAACGGCCCTGCTTGTGTCGGGCTGCGTGCCATTCGTTCCGTTTATCTAATTCTAATATGCCATCAGATTTCACGATTAACCGCTTCACCACCGAGTTTTCACCCTCTGAGGACAGAATTCGAATGGTGGTCGAAGAGAGTCAGCAGCAAACGATTGTCATTTGGCTAACGCGTCGTCTTTTGGTGCGCCTCATTGAGGCGATGGTTAAAGCGATTGAATCAGAGACAGTGGGGCGTCCTGAGTCGGATACTCTTCAATCATTTACTCAACACCGTGCTCAACAAGCTCAGGTCGAAGAGGCACCTGTTAAGGCGATAGAGGGCAGTTCTGAGTGGTTAATCAATCGTGTTGATCTGAATGTCTCGCATGAGCAACTGACGTTAAAGCTATTCTGTGATGAGGAGTGTGCCACTCTTGCCATGCCTCGTGTTAATGCTCGTCAGTGGCTAAATATTATGCACCGGCTATTTGAGGTCGCTGAGTGGCACTATGATAAATGGCCTAGTTGGCTTCAGCAGTCCCCCTCAGTGACTCAGCCGGCCCTGGTCCATTAAGACCGCGTCAAAATTCCATTAACAGTTTATTTACTATGCTCGCATCCATTAACGCCCTGCTACCCGATTTGCTGACCGTATCAGAATCTTGGTTTCTAATTGTGCTTTCAGGCTTTACCTCGCTGCTAACGGCAACGCTTGGCATTGGTGGCGGCGCGCTGTTGCTAGCGGTCTTGGCGCAGATAATGCCGCTTGCTGCACTGATTCCGGTGCATGGATTGGTCCAATTTGGCTCTAATTTTAATCGTGCACTGCTGACTTGGCGCCATATTGATCGTCCATTGATCGCTCAATTTATGGCGGGTGCCGTCATAGGAGCGGTGATTGCGTCGTTCATCGTCGTTCAGTTGCCCCTGACGTGGATTCAAATTGCGGTTGGCCTATTTATATTATGGATCGTTTGGGGGCCTAAACCGAAAGGGGGTGGTCTCTCTCCAAAAGGGGCAGTTGTAGCAGGTGGGTTAACCACGATTATCTCGATGTTTGTTGGAGCAACCGGCCCTTTAGTCGGAGGGCTTGTCTACCGCACTGGAGCGGATAAGCTATCGAAAGTAGCGACAATGGCCGCTGCATTGACGGGGCAACATCTATTAAAGGGTGTTGTGTTCGCGTTTGTTGGATTCTCATTTCTTGAGTGGCTGCCCCTCATCTCATTGATGATCCTATCGGGCGCAATAGGCACTTGGGTCGGACTCAACATTCTGCACAAGATCTCTTCTGATCTCTTTAATCAGCTGTTTCGACTGGTCATTACTCTGCTTGCGCTGCGATTACTGTGGCAGGGGATCGAATCGTTTTTATGGCATTAACACCAAACCAGCCGCGGCCGTTAATGCTGTTGCGGTGAAACGCGCCAACCACTTAGTGTTTGACTCATCAGCGAGTTTTTTCTGTAACCAGCGGCCACCCGATGCATAAGCAATTAACGCACCGATCTCTATCACAATAAACGTCCCGCCCATGACAGTAACCTGCTCGGCGATATTGGCTGTTGGATCCATAAATTGTGGAAAGAAGGCGGTGAAGATCAGGATCAACTTAGGGTTGGTTGAGGCGACGATCGCTTCTGATCGAGCCATCTCCCAGATTTTTGTCTCTTGTGCATCGACACTGTTCAGGTTGACCTGTGCACGGAGTGATTGCCAGGCCATGTAGAGCAAGTAAGCGGCACCGATTAGCTTCATAACAAAGAAAGCGTGTTCGCTTAGTGCAAGCAGCGCTTCTAGGCCATAAGCAAGCAGAACCAGCATCACCACCATGACGGGTAGACGCGCAAGACCGGCAACTGATGCAGCAAAGAGTGAAGTGCGTGTCCCATGTATCAGTGCTATCAGGTTATTGGGACCAGGGAAAAAGTTCATCCCGATACAGGCTGGAAGGAATATCCACCATTGAGCTTCGTTCATATCTCTCCCTATTTCCCTAAAGAGTCGGTTAACAGCAGGTAAGCTATTGTCCACATAGTAAGGGCTACGAGGCAATCTAATACGCGCCAAGCCAGTGGATTGGCAAACAGAGGTGTAAGCGCTCTCGCACCGTAGCTAATGGTTAAAAACCAGAGCAGAGAGAAACTGGATGCACCGGCTGCAAACCAATAAGTGTCTAGGCTGTCATAACGCCCTGCAATGCTGCCCAGTAGTACCACAGTATCTAGGTAGACATGGGGGTTAAGCAGGCTTAAGGCTGCGGTTGCCATCAATGCTGTAGAGAGGCTGCTAAAACCTGCGCTTTTATTAGCTTGTAGAGTGTTGCTTTTGAGTGCCGACAACCCTGCTTTGCATCCATAGAGTATCAAAAAGGCAGCACCGCCCCAGGTAACCAAGGTTAAAAATAGCTCGGAGCGATTGATTAAAGCACCCATGCCGGCGGCACCCGCAAAAATTAACAGGGTATCGATCAATGCGCAGGTGAGGGCAATCTGCCAAAAGTAGTGCTGCTTAACTCCTTGGGTTAATACAAAGGCATTTTGAGCACCAATCGCAGCGATTAAGCTCGCTCCGGTAATGGCACCTGTAATGTAAGCAGTCGGTAGCAATGTCATAGTCGGTCCAAACCAAAAGAAGCCACGGAGTTCGTGGCTTCTTGATGGCTATCCTATCTAAGCGATCGCTTAGAACGGGATGTCATCATCAAAGTCATCAAACGCAGGAGGCTGCTGTTGCGGGGCTTGTTGTTGCGGCGCCTGCTGAGGCGCTTGTTGACGCGGTGCACTTTGCTGAGGTTGTTGGTTGTAACCCATATCGCCGCCCTGCTGTTGGTAACCGCCGCCCATGTTGTCGCCACCGCCATTTCGGCCATCTAGCATCTGCATTTCGCTCGCTACGATTTCAGTAGTGTAGCGATCTTGGCCATCTTGACCCTGCCATTTACGGGTACGCAGTGCGCCTTCAACGTAGACTTTTGAACCTTTGCGAAGGTACTCACCAGCGATCTCAGCAAGGCGGTTAAAGAATACAATGCGGTGCCACTCGGTACGTTCGTTCATTTGCCCCGTGTTCTTGTCTTTCCAAGAGTCACTGGTTGCCAGTGTGATGTTGGTCACCGCACCACCGTTTGGCATGTAACGAGTCTCTGGGTCACCACCAATGTTACCCACTAGAATTACTTTATTAATACCGCGTGCCATTCTTATCTCCGCACAAAAACTTTAATCAATTTAGGTTACTTTAACAGATCAAAAGCGGCGATTCAGCCGTAATTGCAATCTACTTATCTGTCGTATTGAACTGCATGATATAGTACTCGTTTTTTCACGGCCGGAGCAGTAATGGACACAATTCTGGTACGCGGTGCGCGCACCCATAACCTTAAAGGGATCGATCTAGAGATACCCCGCGATAAGTTAGTCGTAGTCACCGGTCTATCGGGATCTGGTAAGTCCTCACTTGCCTTCGATACGCTCTATGCTGAGGGACAGCGACGTTATGTCGAGTCACTCTCTACCTACGCGCGTCAGTTCCTATCGATGATGGAAAAACCCGAGGTGGACCACATTGAAGGTCTCTCGCCGGCCATCTCTATTGAGCAGAAGTCGACCTCCCACAACCCGCGTTCAACGGTCGGTACCATTACTGAGATCTATGACTACCTGCGCCTTCTTTACGCTCGTGCGGGTGAACCGCGTTGTCCTGATCATGATCTACCTCTAAAGGCGCAAACTATCAGTCAGATGGTCGACCAAGTGTTGGCACTGCCAGAGGGGTCTAAACTGATGCTACTGGCACCTGTTGTGCAGGATCGTAAAGGCGAGCATCTGCACACTTTGAATGAGTTAAGAGCCCAAGGCTTTGTTCGAGCTCGTATTGATGGCACGGTTGTTGATTTAGATGATGTCCCGGCGCTCGATAAGAACAAGAAGCACCGTATTGATGTGGTCGTAGATCGTTTTAAAGTGCGATCTGACCTACAGCAACGTCTTGCTGAGTCGTTTGAAACCGCCATCAATCTTACCGACGGTCTGGCAACGGTTGATTGGATGGATGAGGGTGCGGGCGAAGAGATGATCTTCTCTGCGCGTTTTGCTTGTCCTAAGTGTGGGCACTCCATTCAAGAGCTAGAGCCGCGCCTCTTCTCTTTCAACAACCCACACGGCGCTTGCCCAAGCTGCGATGGTTTGGGGGTTAAGCAGTATTTTGATCCCAACAAGGTTGTTCAAGATAACACTCTGACGCTCTCTGAAGGGGCAATTCGTGGTTGGGATCGACGCACGCTTTACTATTTCCAACAGCTTAAAGCAGTTGCCGAACACTACGGCTTTGATATCGATACGCCGTTTAAGGATCTGTCTAAAAAGCATCAAGAGGTGATCCTCTATGGCAGCGGTACTGAGACAGTACCATTCCGCTACCTGAATGATCGTGGCGATATCGTCTCTAAATCACACGCTTTTGAAGGGGTTATTAATAACCTTGAGCGTCGTTATAAAGAGACTGAGTCAGACATGGTGCGTGATGACTTAGCGAAGTACATCAACATGCAGCCTTGTCCGAGTTGTTCTGGCAGTCGTCTGCGTCGTGAAGCGCGTCACGTATTCATCGATGACAAGACACTGCCAGAGCTTGTACGTTACCCCATTGGTTCAGCATTGGACTACTTCAATGGCTTGAAGCTAGAGGGAAAACAGGGCGAGATCGCAGAGAAAGTGCTGAAAGAGATCCGTGAACGACTCAGCTTCCTTGTCAATGTCGGACTTGATTACCTCTCTCTAGAGCGCAGTGCAGAGACTCTATCAGGCGGCGAAGCTCAGCGTATTCGTCTGGCCAGTCAGATTGGTGCCGGTCTAGTCGGTGTGATGTACATCCTAGATGAGCCCTCTATCGGTCTGCACCAACGCGATAATGAGCGTCTTTTGAAGACGCTTGAGCATCTACGCGACCTGGGTAATACCGTGATTGTCGTTGAGCACGACGAGGATGCGATCCGCCAAGCTGATCATATTATTGATATTGGTCCTGGTGCCGGTGTACACGGTGGCGAGGTTGTTGGTTCTGGAAGCTATGAGGATATCGTTAACAGTGAGCGCTCACTTACTGGTCAATACCTCTCCGGCAAGCGTGCCATTGAGGTGCCCAAGCAGCGCCATGAGCGTGATCCTAAGAAGTCGCTCAAACTGTTTGGGGCCTCTGGTAACAATCTGCAAAACGTCGACCTAGAGATTCCGGTTGGCCTGTTTACCTGTATCACCGGTGTATCGGGCTCTGGTAAGTCGACACTAATTAATAATACGCTCTACCCGATTGCGGCAACGGAACTGAATAATGCGACGACCTTAACGCCAGCTCCGTATAAGAAGGTGGTCGGTATGGACCACTTCGATAAGGTGATCGATATCGATCAGAGTCCAATCGGTCGTACCCCTCGTTCAAACCCTGCAACTTACACCGGTATCTTTACTCAAGTACGTGAGCTGTTTGCCGGTACCCAAGAGGCTCGTTCACGTGGCTACAAACCTGGCCGATTCAGCTTCAACGTTAAAGGCGGACGCTGTGAAGCCTGTCAAGGTGATGGTGTTATTAAGGTAGAGATGCACTTCCTACCGGATGTGTACGTGCCCTGTGATGTTTGTAAAGGGAAGCGTTACAACCGCGAAACTCTGGAAGTTCAGTACAAGGGTAAAAACATCCACGAAGTGTTGGACCAAACGGTTGAGGACGCACGAGAGTTCTTCGATGCTATCCCAGCCTTGGCTCGCCGACTACAGACTCTGATCGATGTCGGCTTGAGTTACATCCGATTAGGCCAAGCGGCAACGACCCTGTCTGGTGGTGAGGCGCAGCGCGTTAAGTTGGCCAAAGAGCTCTCTAAGCGTGATACGGGAAAAACACTCTACATTCTCGATGAGCCGACGACTGGTCTGCACTTCTATGATATTGAACAGTTGTTGACTGTTCTCAATCGTCTGCGCGATCACGGCAATACCATCGTTGTCATCGAGCACAACCTCGATGTGATTAAAACGGCGGATTGGATAGTCGACTTGGGGCCTGAAGGTGGCAGTGGCGGTGGCAGTATTGTCGCTGAAGGAACCCCTGAGCAGGTGGCTGATACTCAAGGGTCCGAGACAGGGCGTTTCCTGAAACCGATGCTCTAAAACCGACAGCTACAAAAAAGCCGGCACATCTGCCGGCTTTTTTATGTCGCTTGAGATCAGTCCAGCTGACTAAGATCGCGAACGGCACCCTTATCTGCTGCCGTAACGAGTTTCGCGTAGGCTTTTAGCGCTGCAGAGACTTTACGAGGACGCTCTTTAGCAGGCTTCCATCCCGCAGCATCTTGAGCTGCGCGACGAGTCGCTAGCTCTTCATCGCTGACAAGCACATCGATGGTGCGATTCGGAATGTCGATACGAATCATATCGCCATCTCGAACAAGACCGATGTTACCGCCACCAGCAGCTTCTGGTGAGACGTGACCGATCGATAGGCCTGAAGTACCACCCGAGAAACGACCATCAGTAAGTAGAGCACAGGCTTTACCTAGACCCTTAGACTTGATGTATGACGTTGGGTAGAGCATCTCTTGCATGCCTGGGCCACCCTTAGGGCCTTCGTAACGAACAATGACAACGTCACCCGCTTTGACCTGGTCGTTTAGGATGTGATCAACCGCTTCGTCTTGAGATTCGGTGATGTGTGCGGGTCCTTCAAACACAAGGATCGAGTCATCAACACCGGCTGTTTTCACAACACAACCATCTTGAGCTAGGTTGCCGAACAGTACCGCTAGGCCACCCTCTTGAGAGAAAGCGTGCTCTACTGAACGGATACAACCCTCGGCGCGATCCCCATCAAGAGATGGCCAGCGCGTCGATTGAGAGAAGGCTTGTTGAGTTGGAATGCCGGCAGGACCCGCTTTGTAGAACTCAACGACTTCCGGTGTTGGATTACGCATGATGTCCCATTTGTCGAGCACTTCAGCCATATCTTTACCAGCTACGCTTGGAACGTCGGTGTGTAATTTGCCGCCACGATCGAGCTCACCCAAAATGGCCATGATGCCACCCGCACGGTGTACATCTTCAATGTGGTATTTAGGTGTATTTGGCGCCACTTTACAGAGCTGTGGGACGACGCGTGAAAGACGATCGATGTCAGCCAATGTGAAGTCGATCTCTGCCTCTTGAGCAATCGCTAGAAGGTGAAGAATGGTATTGGTAGAACCGCCCATTGCGATATCCAGCGTGATCGCGTTTTCAAAGGCTTTGAATCCAACGCTACGAGGTAGAACGCGTTCGTTGTCATTCTCGTAGTAGTCCTTTGCCATCTCAACGATGCGGCGGCCTGCCTCTAGGAAGAGGTTTTCACGGTCAGCGTGGGTTGCCACGACCGTACCGTTACCTGGTAGAGCAAGACCTAAAGCTTCTGCCAAACAGTTCATCGAGTTGGCCGTAAACATACCAGAACAAGAACCACAGGTTGGACAGGCTGAGCGCTCAACGGCGTCTACTGTCTCATCGGAAGCCGTTGGATCGGCTGCCAGTACCATTGCATCGACTAGATCGAGTTTGTGCTCTGCTAGTTTTGTCTTGCCGGCTTCCATTGGGCCGCCGGTGACGAAGATAACAGGGATGTTCAGGCGCATAGAGGCCATCAACATTCCCGGTGTGATCTTGTCACAGTTAGAGATGCAGACAATGGCATCGGCACAGTGTGCGTTCACCATGTACTCCACTGAGTCGGCGATGATGTCACGGCTAGGTAGAGAGTAGAGCATACCGTCGTGGCCCATCGCGATGCCGTCATCGACGGCAATGGTGTTGAACTCTTTTGCAACACCGCCCGCACGTTCGATCTCACGTGCGACTAGCTGCCCCATGTCTTTTAGGTGAACGTGGCCGGGAACGAACTGAGTAAATGAGTTGGCTACGGCAATGATCGGTTTGTGAAAGTCATCATCTTTCATGCCAGTTGCACGCCAAAGCGCGCGGGCACCAGCCATATTGCGGCCAGCGGTGGATGTTTTTGAACGGTACTGTGGCATCGTCTTCTCTCTTTTGATTACGCCAAAAAATTATCCACTCAGTATATCAGATTGAACGAAATGATCAGCTTAAAGACTTGTTCGCAGGTTCCTTATTCTGAGTAGGGTTTTTTACCGATTCAGACTCAATTAATATGTGCTGAGTTATTCTAATAATCATTGTTCTATCCTCGTGTTTGGAGGAGTGTTTGAAACACTTATTTTTGTTGATGTTGAGCCCCGTGTTTTTGGGGTTTTCTGTTGCTAGTGCCGCTGATAAAGAGGCCGTGGCCGATGCGGTTACTGCTGTTGTTGAAGCAGATGTTACTTCGCCTGAAGCCGTTGCAATTCCTGAAGGTGTCATTGATCCTGTTGTCACCCCTGAGTCGACCAGTGCCGCTGAAGTGAGTGTGGCTGATGTGCAATTGCCCTTTGATCTTAAGGCTGCAGCTGATCTGGCCATCGACACATTCGGTGGTGAAGTGGTGAAAGCGGAAGAGACACCGGACGAAGCTGGACTGCTTCTTTTCACTATCCGTATTGTTAACGAAGGGCGTGTTAAAGACGTCGTTATTGATGCAGCTAATGGTGACATTATTAAGCCTCTTGAAGAGCCGCTTGCTGCAGAAGCTGAATCGGATACGGTAACCGAGGATGTTCCTGTAAGCGAGAAAGCTCCTTTAAGTGAGGAGGCTGCACAGTGAAAATACTCGTCGTTGAGGACGATCCGGATCTACGTCGCCAGCTAGTCAGCGGTCTATCGGGTCGTGCTTATACTGTAGAAGATTGCGGTGATGGTAACGAAGCGCTCTACCAGGGCAGTGAGTTTGAATACGATCTTGCGATTGTCGATATTGGCCTACCCGGCATGTCAGGCCTTGATGTTATTCGAGGCTGGCGTAAAGCGCAGAGACAGTTTCCTATTTTGATTCTTACGGCACGCGGTGATTGGCAGGATAAGGTAGAGGGGTTAGAAGCGGGCGCTGACGATTACCTTGTTAAACCTTTTCACATGGAAGAGCTGAATGCGCGCGTGAATGCACTGCTTCGTCGTGCAGCTGGTCACGCCTCCCCGCAGATGACCTTTGGCCCCATTACTTTGGATACGGTCGCACGTGCCGTATTTGTTAATGGCTCAGAAATTAAACTGACCAGCTATGAATACCGCACATTGGAGTACCTAATGGTGCACGCCGGTAAGACAATCTCTAAAGCTGAGTTGACTGAGCATCTCTACCATCAAGATTACGATCGCGACTCCAATGTGTTGGAAGTGTTTGTTCGTCGTCTTCGTCAAAAACTGGATCCTGATCAGGCCTTGCATCCGATCATGACCGTCCGAGGTCTAGGCTATCGTTTTGCTCTGGAAGCCTCTGAATAAGTTCTTTTCGGGCATCAAATGGGTGCCCGGATCTCTGCAGACTCGACTCCTTTGGGCGTCGATTGTGCTGCTCCCTATTCTGATTATTTTCGCCGGTGCAGCACTGCAGAACGCCTACGAGAGCAGTCTGTTTGCATCGGAGCGCTCCCAAGCGCAACTGCAAACCTATGGTATTTTGGGGTCCGCTGATCTGGTGGAGGGGGAGCTCGTCCTACCACGCCGCCTTCAAGAGCCGCGTTTCAGTCAGGTCCAATCTGGATTATCAGGGCTGGTGTTCGATGCTCAAGGTCTATTGCGTTGGCAGTCTGAGTCGAGTGCACTGCTCGAAGAGCAGTTTCTCATTCAGGTTTCAACCATCCAGCCGGAGCCGGGCAGTAGTCGATTTCAGCACTTAAAAGATCAAGGATTCTACCTCTACGTCTACCCACTGGTTTGGGAGATTGAAGAGAAGGAGTTTCGTTACACCATCGCGATAGTGAGTTCAGATGCGGCCGCGATGGAAGAGCTGCTAGCCTTCCAACGCCAGTTGTGGGGTTGGTTATTAGCGGTCTACTTGCTGGCTCTTTTGCTGCAGTTCTTTATTCTTCGTTGGGGTCTGAAACCCTTGGATGA
Organism: Marinobacterium sp. xm-m-312; assembly: GCF_013283295.1. NCBI lineage: Bacteria > Pseudomonadati > Pseudomonadota > Gammaproteobacteria > Oceanospirillales > Oceanospirillaceae > Marinobacterium > Marinobacterium sp. xm-m-312. The sequence goes on from NZ_WBYS01000005.1 coordinate 11,563, forward strand.
TCTTGCGGACGACCTCTCTATGATTGAGCAGGGTGATGCGGAGAAGCTTGAAGGTGTCTATCCCTATGAGGTGGAGCGTATTACCAAGAACTTGAACCGCCTGATCGAATCCGAGCGCTCGCAACGAGAGCGCTACCGCAACACCCTAGGCGACCTTGCACACAGTCTTAAAACACCACTGGCAGTGATTCGTGGTGCCGGAGAAGAGCAACACTCGCAATCGAGCTATAAACGCTTGGTTGAAGAGCAGAGTGATCGCATGACTCAGATTGTGCAGTATCAATTGAGCCGTGCGGTGAAGTCTAAAGAGCAGGCTATGACAGGCGCCACCAGCCTGCTGTTGTCGGTCGATCGTATTGTTAATGCACTTGGCCGGGTCTATGCCGCAAAAGAGATCGATGTCGAGCGTGAAGGGTTAAATCATTTCTTCGCGGGTGATGAACGAGATCTGATGGAGATGCTGGGTAATCTGATTGAGAACGCCTTTAAGTATTGTGATCATCAGGTTCGTCTCTCTGCGACGCAAGAGCAGCAGTGGTTAGAGATTGTTATAGAGAATGATGGCCAAGCTATCTCGACAGAGGAACATCAGGTTGTCATTGAACGAGGTGCTCGTCTCGACACCTCTCGACCTGGTCAGGGCATAGGTTTAGCCGTTGTGACGGATATTGTCAGCAGTTACAACGGGGGTATCGAAATAGCGCAGTCGGAGCTTGGCGGAGCCCAGATTAGACTCCGCCTTCCGGCTGGTGAGGAGTGATTACTCCAAGATTTTAAAGAAGACTTTTGAGTTTCTTTGAAAGTTATAGAGCGCCTGACGTTCAGTGGGTAGTGCGCTTAAATCGCGCTCTACAAAGCCTCTCTCCAAGAACCAGTGTGCGGTTCTTGTTGTCAGTACAAACAACTCTTTAAGGCCAATGGCTTTAGCTCGCTCAGTAATGTGCTCAAGCAGACTATCACCACGTTCACCACCACGATACTCATCACTGACGGCTATTCCGGCAAGCTCACCAACGCCCTCTTCATGGAAGGGGTAGAGGGCGGCACAGCCAATGATCGCATTATCTCGTTCAATGACAGAGAAGCGCTCAATTTCAGATTCGAGCAGCTCTCTAGAGCGGCGCACCAACACACCGGCCTGCTCTAGAGGGGCGATAAGATCAATCAGACCGCCGACATCATCGATGCTCGCTTCCCTGACCTGCTCATAGGAGTGGCGGCTGACCATTGTGCCGTAACCGTCTCGGGTGAACAGTTCCGTTAGCAGTGCACCATCCTCTTGGTAGCTCACTAGGTGACAACGTGGCACACCACGCTCACAAGCATCGGCCGCGGCACCAAGCAGACAAGCGATCTCGGAGTGTGGTTGAGTCGGGTCATCAATATTCGCTAAATAGTGCGAAACCAGACGTTTAGCCGTCGACGCGAGCAGTTCACTGCGTAACTCGCCTTGGCTATCACGTATACCCTGCTGTGCGCCAAACAGCACAAGTTTGTCGGCGTTCAATGCTGTCGCTACATTCACTGCGACCTCCTCAACCGATAGGTTGAAGATCTCTCCAGTCGGTGAGTAACCCAGGTTGGTCACCAGCACTATGTTCTCTAGGGCTAACTGCTGCTGAATCGCTTCACTGTCGACGCGACGCAGCTCGCCGGTTAATCCCATGTCCACGCCATCAAGAACACCCAGCGGTTTAGCCATAACAAAGTTGCCACTAACAACACGTATTTTGGCGCCGTGCATCGGTGTGTTGGCAAGGCTCATAGAGAGGCGTGCTTCAAATTCGGTTCTGACATTGGCCACGGCATCAATGACATCACCCATTAGGTCGGGTGAGGTAATACGCTGATCGTGGTGCAGTCTAACCTCTTTGCCGGCAGCTTGAAGGCGTTGATCAATTTGTGGGCGCGCACCGTGCACCAGAACGAGCTTAACACCTAAGCCATTCAGCAGCGCAATGTCATGAATAATGTTAGCAAAGTTGTCGCTGGCAACGGCTTCACCCGTCAGCATCATCACCATCGTTTTATCACGATGATGGTGGATGTAGGGTGATGAGTGCCTAAACCACTTCACATAGTTCGATGAGCTATCCATCGTTAACAGCCTTTCACACAGTATTGATTGATTAGATTATGCAACAGATCGAGGGTTGGAGCGAATTGATCCAGCGCTAAGAACTCATCTGGCTGGTGAGCCTGATCAATCGACCCAGGTCCGAGTACCAGTGTCTGCATCCCCATCTGCTGCAGGAAGGGCGCCTCTGTGCCAAATGCGACCGCTTCCGCTTTGTGTCCAGTGAGTCGTTCGACACATGCCACAAATTCGCTTTCGCTCTGTTCAAACGGAGGGATGCCGGGGAATAGTGAGCGAACACTCAGATCCACTCTGTGCTTCTGCTCTATCGGCTTGAGCCGATCGCTGATTAGGTTTCGCAGTCCATCCATCGACATGCCAGGTAGCGGGCGAAGGTCAAACTCCAACTCACACTGCCCACAGATCCGATTGGGATTATCACCACCGTGGATACAGCCCAAATTCATGGTCGGGACGTCGATTCTAAAGTTTGAGTTCTGATACTTAGACTGAAGCTCGCTGCGTATTGTGAGCAGCTCATTCATCACACCACTCATCGCCTCTAGCGCATTGGCCCCAAGCGATGGATCGGATGAGTGACCCGCTTGCCCCTCAATGCGAACCGCTTCCATCATCATGCCTTTATGCATTCTGATCGGTTTCAGGCTGGTCGGCTCGCCGATCAACGCAGCACGTGCTTTGGGTTTGCCCGCATCGACCAAGGCTCTTGCCCCAGACATCGAGGACTCCTCATCGGCTGTTGCGAGAATGATCAGCGGTGCTTGTAAGGGTGTATCTTTGTATTGCTTGGCGGCTTCAATCGCCAGTGCTAAAAAGCCTTTCATGTCACAGGTGCCCAGCCCATACAGTTTTTGATCACGCTCTTCGACTTTAAAAGGGTCTGATTTCCACAGCTCTGGATCACAGGGCACAGTATCGGTATGGCCAGAGAGAACGAGACCGCCAGGTCCTGTGCCCAAGGTTGCTATTAGATTGGCTTTGCCTGGGTTGTTGGGAACCGGCATCACCTCACATTGAAACCCTAGCGATTCACACCAGCTGTGCAGTAACTCAATGACGCCGAGGTTTGAGTGATCCCATTTCGGTGTGGTTGAGCTGATAGAGGGCACAGCTATCAGTGAACTGATCATCTCTATCGGCTTGGGTGGCATGGGCATGGTCGGCTCTCCATAAATATTTCATCTGACTTTATCCTGTTCCAGTGCGTTGGTCACTGATTCAGAGCTCAAAACTCTTGTACAATGGCTTAAACATCCGCGTTATTGAGAATGGAATCATGTCCAAAGAGCTTGAGTTAAAGTTAGGTTGCCTTCCGACTGTGGCAGCACAGGTCTGCGCACTGCCGTTTTTAAGTGACTTACCCAGTGAATCAAAGCTCCTTCTCAATCTCTACTACGATACGCCGGATGAGTCTTTGAAACGGATGAAAATGGCGCTGCGCATTCGTAAATCTGGCGATCAGTGGCTGCAGACTTTGAAAACGACTGGGATAACCGATGCATCGGGGCTCTCCACTCGTGGTGAATATGAGTGGGTGATCGATGGGCCCAATCTCAAGTTGGATCTTCTTAAGGAGTTGCTGCCCGCCGATCTCGACAGTGACAGCCTCTACCCTGTCTTTTCAACCAACTTTAAGCGCACAACTTGGCTCTATCAACGCGAACAGACGCAGATCGAGATCGCTTGTGATCAGGGTGAAGTACGAACCGGTAATCGTATTGAGCCGATCTCTGAAGTGGAGTTAGAGCTAAAACAGGGCGATGCCAGTGCTCTGTTTGATCTTGCTGAACAATTGACTCGATTGAGCCCACTGTGGATTGGTCAGCGTAGCAAGGCGCAGCGTGGCTGGGAGCTACGATTCGAGCACCCTCCTGCCCCAGAGTTGCCATCGCTTATCATGGAGCGTGGCGATTTGGCTGAGCGTGTTGAGCGCCTCTCGGCCATGACCATCTGTTGGCAGCGCTGTTATGAATTGATTCCAATCACTCTCGCACCAACGGTCATTACCACCCTCTGTTCTGCCCTGGAACAACAGATTGCACTGTTGCGACAGTTAAGTGATTTAGAAGCCTCTGCAGGGCTGCTGAAGGAGTACGAAGCACTGCTTACTCGAGTCATGCCTCTTTATGATTTGGCCTATTTCAGCGGCTCCTCTCCAACCTTTTATAAGACCATTCAAGAGAGATCACGATCGATCTCTGCTGATCTTTTGAATGATCCTTCAATCGGTCAGTTAGCGCTCAGAACGGCTCACTTCATTCGTGAAACGACTCAAGGAGCGGGTGATGAATAAGGTTCTGATCATTAATACCGGTGGCACCTTTGGTATGGTGCTAGGTGAAGCCGGGCTGGCGCCCGCTGCCGATCTTGAATTACGGCTGCGAGAACAGGTACCAGAGTTGGCGCACTATTCATTTGATCTCGTCGACCTGCTTCCCCTCATCGACAGTTCCGATCTTCGTTTAAATGATTGGACGCGCATCTGCGAAACGATCCTATCTGAACAGCATCACTATGCCGGCTTTATTGTGATTCATGGCACGGATACCTTAGCGTACACCGCATCGGCGTTAAGCTTTGCGCTGCTGGGTTTGAGTCAGCCTGTTGTGGCGACGGGATCTCAGTACCCCTTAGGTGTTGAGGGCAGTGATGCGCCAACTAACCTGTTGGATTCGCTTAGCTATCTGGCCCAGCCTGATGTTGAAGGCGTTCGTGTCTGTTTTGGCGGACTTAATCTTCAGGCAAACCGCGTTCGAAAAGTGGATGCTCAGGACTATGTCGCTTTTGAGATGCCAAACGGTGAGATCTCATCTATCCATGAAGCTGCGGTTCCAGAAGTGCTGGGCTACCAAGAGGGCGCAGTCGCGACCCTTTTGATCTACCCCGGAATGTCTGCCGCTATCATGGATGGGCTTCTGACGGATGATCGCCTGCGAGCTGTTGTGTTGTTGAGCTTTGGCAGTGGCAATATTCCAACGACCAGCAGTGACTTTGGCGATGCACTAAGGCGTGCTCATGAGAAAGGTGTGCTGTTGGTCAACATGACCCAGTGTCTGAAAGGTCGAGTCATTCCAGGGGCTTATGAGACCGGAGCTTTGTTAGCAGAGTTGGGCGCATTGCCGGGCTTTGATATGACACCTGAAGCGGCCTTTGCCAAGCTGCACTATCTGTTTGCAAAAGGCTTAGACAAAAAAGCGGTTGAGGCCCAATGGCAACAACCGCTTTGTGGAGAGCTTCAGCCCTGAGAAGAGCTTTAGCCTTCATTGAGGGGTGAAGGCTCTGTATTAGTGCCCCAGAATCTGACTTAGGAAGAGTTTAGTACGCTCGTTCTGTGGATTGTTAAAGAACTCGTTGGGTTCATTCTCTTCCACAATTTGTCCTGCATCCATGAAGATGACACGGTCAGCAACTTTCTTAGCGAAGCCCATCTCGTGTGTCACACACAACATGGTCATACCCTCTTCAGCGAGCTCAACCATGACGTCGAGTACCTCTTTGATCATCTCAGGATCGAGAGCTGACGTCGGCTCATCAAACAGCATGATGTTCGGGTTCATACAGAGGGAGCGCGCAATCGCGACACGCTGCTGCTGACCACCCGATAGCTGGCCTGGGTACTTATCAGCCTGATCAGGAATCTTAACGCGCTCTAGGTACTTCATTGCGATCTCTTCAGCTTCCGCTTTTGGCTTCTTCTGAACCCAGATCGGGCCTAGTGTAAGGTTTTCCAAAATGGTTAGGTGCGGGAATAGGTTGAAGTGCTGGAACACCATACCCACGTCGCGGCGGATCTTCTCGATATTCTTAACATCTTCAATCATCTCGACACCGTCAACCACTAGAGATCCCTCTTGGAACTCCTCTAGGCGGTTGATACAGCGAATGGTGGTCGATTTGCCTGAGCCCGACGGGCCACAGATAACGATACGCTCACCTTTTTTAACACGCAGATTGATATCACGTAGTACATGGAAATTACCGTACCACTTGTTTAGGTTCTCAATAACGATGACATCTTGAGAGTCTGCTGCTGAGTTAGTTGCGGTCATGATTAGTCTCTCTTATCAGTATTCATTTGACGTTCGATGCGGCGAGCAAGCACCGACATGCTGAAACAGCTTCCCCAGAACACGAGGAAGACGAATAGGTAACCTTCAAGCGCATGGCCACCTAGCCAGTAGGAGTTAGACAGAGCTGTCTGTAGTGTTTGAACGACTTCTGGGATGCCGATGATCAACAAGAAGGTTGTGTTCTTAAACAGCATGACAAAGGTAGCCAGAATGTTCGGCATCGACACTTTGATAACCTGCGGCAAGATGATCAACAGGATCTTCTGCCAGTAGCTAAGGCCGATCGAATCTGCCGCTTCGTATTGACCCGACGGGACAGCTTGGAAACCACCACGGAACACTTCTGCCATGTAACCTGACATGAAGAAGATCAATACCAACCAGACACGAATCAACTTATCGACGTTCGTTCCTTCTGCAAAGAAGAGTGGCAGCATGACTGAGCCCATGAAGAAGAGCGACAGTACCGGAACACCACGGAAGAACTCGATAAAGATAACTGAAACAGATCGGATAAATGGCATCTCTGAGCGACGACCCAAAGCCCACAGGAAGCTGAATGGGAAGGCGACGATAATGCTGGCGGCTGCCATAAAGACGTTGAGCGTAAATCCGCCCCACAAATCAGTACTGACAACCTCTAGGCCTAACCAACGGCCATCTAGGATAGCGATACCCACAATCGGTAGTAGTAACCAAGAGGTGATGGAAGCTTTTAGGCGAATCGATTTTGGCAGTGTGAATGACGCCGCAATCACCATCACTAGTAAGACTAGGGTAAGGTTGATACGCCATACCTCTTCAACAGGGTAAGTCCCATAGAAGAATTGGTAAGACCAAGCGTTAATAAAGACCCAACAAGCCCCCTCTTTGACACAGGCATCTTCTGTGGTGCCGGTGAAATTTGCCGACCAAAAAGCCCAGTCAAAGATAAGTGGTAGGTAGTAAGCCAACAGTGCAATGACTGAAAGGGTTACGACCGAGTTCGGGATCGAAGAGAAAAGGTTGTCACGCAGCCAGGCTGTAAAACCGACGGTTTTAATCGGTGCCGGGCGGGCTGCAATAGGCTGAAATTCTTTCATTATGCTCTCCTATCGGCTCACCAACGCAACCGCGCTGTTAAATCGGTTCATGAGGAACGAGATCACCATATTGACCACAAAGTAGACGATAATGGTCATAAAGATGGTCTCAATCGCTTGTCCAGTCTGGTTAAGAGCGGTGCCGACAAATACGTTGAATAGATCGGGATAACCGACCGCCGCCGCTAGCGTAGAGTTCTTCACCAGTGACTGATACTCGGAGTTCAGTAGCGGCACAATGACACGCATTGCCTGAGGCACGATGATCAATGACATGATCTTGTTCTCACGCAAACCAATGCTGCGAGCCGCTTCTGTTTGACCGTGTGGAATCGATTGCACACCTGCACGCACGGCTTCGGCAATGAATGCACCAGTGTAGACCGACAGCGCAATGGCAAGCGACATCAGCTCTGGGATGACGGTAATACCACCGAAGTAGTTAAAGCCCTTTAGAGCTGGGTATTCAACGGTGAATGGAAAGCCCGTTAACGCTGCAACAATTAATGGAAATAGAATCACCATGGCGATGCTGGTCTTCAGCACAGGGAACTGTTGGCCGGTCAGCTCTTGACGTTTTTTGGCCCAGCGACGCAGTACAAAAATTCCTGCAACGGCAGCGCCTAAAGCGATCCAGACCAAAGATGATAGATCGCCGCCAATCAGTTTAGGTAGGTAGAGGCCGCGAACGTTGAGGAACACAGCTTCGCCTAAACTCAAGCTTTGGCGAGCGCCAGGCAGACTGGATAGAACGGCGAAGTACCAGAAGAACACCTGTAGCAGAAGCGGTACGTTTCGGAAGATTTCTACATAGACCAGAGCAATCTTACGAATCAACCAGTTATGCGAGAAGTGCGCCACACCAAAGATAAATCCAAGTAGCGTCGCGAAGAAGATACCGATGGCCGAGACCAAAAGGGTGTTTAAGAAACCGACAACAAATATTCGTCCGTAGGTATCGGTCGACTCAAAGGAGATCAACGACATCAAGACATCATAGCCTGCAGCTGCGCCTAAGAAGTCGAAACCGGTTTTGATCCCCGTCGCTTCCATGTTGGCCAGCGTGTTGCCAATGATGGTGCCAAAGAAATAGAGCAACCCAGCGACCAGTGCGATCTGATAGAAGAAACCGCGGATGCGTGGGTTGTTATAAAAGGCGTTGGAGGTGGTTCCGGAGCTCGATTTACGGCTCGCTGACTTAACCTCTTCAATGGTTTTTTGTTTGAACATTGAATTAACCTAAAAATAGAGTGCTTTCACGCAGAAAGGGGCACTGTTGTGCCCCTTTTTAGATCGCTTCGGTTTTAGCGCATAGCTGGTGCGTATAGGATACCGCCATCACGCCAAGACGCGTTGATACCACGTGCTAGCTTAAGTGGTGAATCCATACCCACGTTACGCTCAAACGACTCTGAGTAGTTACCTACTTGAGTGATGATGTTGTAAGCCCAGTCAGCACTTAGACCTAGGTTAGCACCTAGTTCACCTTCAGCACCTAGTAGACGCTTGTTAGCTGGGTTGCCGTTCGCTTTCATGTCAGCTGCGTTTGCAGAAGTGACCTTCTGCTCTTCTGCTTCGATCATTGCGTTTAGAGACCACTTAACAATGTTGAACCACTGGTCATCGCCTTGACGAACTACTGGGCCTAGAGGCTCTTTAGAGATAACTTCGGGAAGAATCACTGCATTGCCTGGGTTAGCTAGACCGATACGAAGTGCCGCTAGCTGAGAACCGTCTGATGTTAGGAAGTCACAACGACCTGATTCGAAACCTTGACGAGTTTGGTCAGAGGTATCGAAAGTAACCGCTTTGTATGACATGCCGTTCTCACGGAAGTAGTCAGCGATTGCAAGCTCAGTAGAGGTACCCGCTTGGATACATGCGTTTGCACCGTCTAGCTCAGTTGCGCTTGATACGCCTAGATCTTTCATGACCATGAATGACGCACCGTCGTAGTAGTTAGTACCAGCAAAGTTGATACCTAGTGATGTATCACGAGTGTGAGTCCAAGTCGTGTTACGAGATAGCATGTCGATTTCGCCAGACGCTAGCGCAGTGAAACGCTCTTTAGCGGTTAGCGGTTTGTATTGAACAGCTTCTGAATCGCCAAGTACTGCAGCTGCAACCGCACGACACATATCAACGTCGAGACCGCTCCATTTGCCGTTCTCATCTTTTTGAGAGAAGCCTGCAAGACCAGTAGATACACCACAAGTTAGGGTGCCACGGCTCTTAACATCGTCAAGAGTAGCTGCTTGAACTGCACCAGCAGTCATTGTTGCAGCAAGGATAGAAGCGGTTAGTAAAGCTTTCTTAGCCATTATGTAGATCCTCTTTTGAGTAGGTTGTTGTTCTTTTTCCACAGCAACTAGTGTGCCAACAATTTTCAGTGAGTCATTTTCATCGACATTCATCGTTAAAAATTGTCTGAAAGTTACGGTATAACGGGGTGTTTTGATCAAATAATCTTTAATACCCAACGCCAGCACTCTGCTTACTCGTTTAAGATTGTGTCATTATGACTCAAAGGTCAATACTAAAGTAGGGCTTAAATTGAGCTTTTGCACAGTATTGGTGCAATTTGATTTAAGTCCTGTTCCTCTTATAACTGAACGCAGTATATTAGTCCTATTGGCAAGATTTCGGAGTGGTTTGAGTGACAGCGATATTGAATGACTACCTAGAAAAACAGCAGCAAAAGGTTTCAGCAGCAAGAGATCTGCTTGAATCAGATCACAATCGGTTGGCGGAGTTAGATCGAGTGCTATTGGGATCTGACTATGTTGCGGATCAGCTGCAGCGTCATCCCGAATTGATTGAGCAGTTAAACCTTGATGTTGGTGAGCTTCCAACAGGTGCTTTAACAGCGCAAGTGTTGGCGGCTGTTGAAGCTGTGGGGAGTGAAGAGGCACTGAGTGTTGCGCTGCGTCGCCTGCGTCGATTGGCCATGGTTAGAATTATTTGGCGCGACTTGAACCGATTGGCCGATCTAACAGAAACCACCCGGATGCTCTCCGAACTGGCCGATGCCACTACTGATGCAGCATTGAATTGGCTGCACCAAGATCTAGTCAAAGATCTGGGTGAGCCAATGGACTCTGATGGAAATTTGCAACGCATGGCCGTCATTGGAATGGGCAAATTGGGGGCACATGAGCTCAATCTCTCCTCGGATATCGACCTGATGTTTACCTTCCCCGCCAATGGCGAAACCCAAGGTGGCCGCCGTTCACTATCCAACCAAGAGTTCTTTACACGACTGGGTAAAAGATTGATTCGTGTTTTAGATGCCCCCACAGCCGAGGGCTTTGTATTCCGTGTCGATATGCGTCTGCGTCCGTTTGGATCTTCTGGTCCATTGGTTGCCAGTTTTGATGCCATGGAGCAGTACTACCAGACACAGGGGCGTGAGTGGGAGCGTTATGCGTTGATCAAAGCGCGTATCATCGCGGGTGATAAGGAAGCTGGCGCCCAGTTGATGCAGGATCTGCGCCCCTTTGTCTATCGTAAGTACATTGACTACAGCGCCTTTGAATCTTTGCGTGAAATGAAAGGGATGATTGAGCGTGAGAACCGTTTAAAGGGTCGTGAGAATAACGTTAAGTTGGGAGCCGGAGGTATTCGCGAGGTTGAGTTCATCGCTCAAGCCTTTCAGCTAATCCGCGGCGGGCGTGATACACGTTTGCAGCAACGAGAGTTGTGCAACATATTGCCACTTCTCCCAGAGGTAGTCGGCATTCCAGACGTGGTTGTGACAGAGCTAACCCATGCCTACGTCTTCCTGCGTAATGTGGAACATGCGATTCAGGCGCAAGCAGATAAGCAGACCCAAGAGCTACCAGCTGATGATCTCGGTATGCAGCGCCTTGCCTACTCCATGGGCTTTACGAGTCCAGAGGCGCTTTTAACAGAGCTAAATGAGCATCGAAGTCGAGTCTCACAGCACTTTGCAGATGTTATTGCACCAGTGGATCAGGAAGGCAATGCCGAGCAAACTGAGAGCGATGCGCATCTTACGGGCCTCTGGCATGAGGAGTTTGCAGATCAGGAGGCGCTGGCTCACTATCTGACAGAGCTGGGTTACAGCGAAACCGATCGAGCGTTGAAGGCACTGGTATCGCTGCGCCAGTTAAGAACGGTACAGGCGTTGCAAAATGTCGGGCAGGAGCGTTTGTTGGATCTGCTGCCTCGTTTGCTCCGGGATCTGTCGGGCGTGGAAAACGCAGAAGAGACTTTGGAGCGGGTTTTGCAGCTGATTCAAGCTGTAGTGCGTCGTTCAGCCTATCTTCTTCTGCTAGCCGAAAACCCCAGTGCTCGAGCGCAGTTGGTAAAGCTCTGTTCAGCCAGTCCATGGTTTGCAGAGAAGTTAGCTCATCAACCGGTCCTTCTTGATGAGCTGATTGATGCATCATCACTGTTCAATCCACCGGACGCACAAGCTTTATCCAATGAGTTACGACAGCAGTTGATGCGTATCCCAGAGGATGACATTGAGCAGTTAATGGAAGCGCTGCGTTACTTTAGAAATGCACATATTCTGCGAGTGGCTGCTGCGGATATAACTGGTGCTTTGCCTCTGATGAAAGTGAGTGATTACTTAACCTGGCTAGCAGAAGCGATTCTCCAGGCGGTTTTGGAGATCGCATGGCGAGATATGACAACCAAATATGGCACGCCGCAGCGATCGGCAGGCGTTCCATGCGATCAAGACTTTGTCATTATCGGCTTTGGTAAATTGGGTGGGATTGAGCTCTCTTATGGATCGGATCTGGATCTGGTTTTTGTGCATGATGCGCCCAGTAATTTGATGACTGCTGGGGGCAATAAAGAGATAGCCAATGACGTTTTTTTCACGCGTTTAGGTCAGCGCATCATTCATATATTGAACACCTTCACGACCTCGGGTCAGCTTTATGAGGTCGATATGCGTCTGCGACCCTCTGGCAATTCTGGACTATTGGTCAGCTCCCTGAATGCCTTTGAGGCCTATCAACTGAATGAAGCCTGGACTTGGGAGCACCAAGCACTGGTGCGTGCCCGTGTAGTGGCAGGGTCGAGTCGACTTAAAGCCGAATTTGAAGCGGTGCGTGCTAAGGTCCTTTGTAAGGATAGGGAAGCTGAATCGTTACGTGAAGAGGTGATCGCAATGCGCCAGAAGATGCGTGATCATCTTGGCACTGCAGAGGGTTCAGAAGCGTTCAATATCAAACAGGATGCTGGCGGTATTGTCGATATCGAGTTTGCGGTGCAGTACCTTGTGCTCAGATACGCTAAAGAGACAGCTGCGCTTTATAAGTTCACTGATAACGTGCGCATTATTGAGGCTCTGGCGGATGCGGGTTATTTGGATCAAACCCAGGCTGAAGTGTTAAGCGAGAGTTATAAAACTTACCGCGCATTAGGCCATCGCCAGACTCTACAAAACGCGAAGGGCTTGATCTCCAGTGCAGAATTAATAGATCTACGCCAATCTGTAAAAGTTGTTTGGCAATCAATTTTTAAACAGAGTACTTGATTGTGTTGATGGATTTAGACCAATCCTTATTTCAGTTAATCAATAAGAGTTTGGGAAACCCCATTTTCGACTGGATTATGCCTTTATTAACCCATCTCGGTGATAAAGAGGTGGTCTGGGGGCTTATAGCGCTTATTGGTGTGTCGATTCCTGCCGAGCGTTTTGTCAGTAGTAGTATGGGAATTCCTGTCTCAAATAGAGTGTCAGGAATTCAATCAAAACTTAGAGTTTTGGCTCTATTAGCACTCATTTATGGAGTGAATGCTGGCGTCTACAGTGCTGTGAAAGTAGCAGTTGATCGAGATCGTCCGTTTGAGCAGAACTTAGCCGAGCTTAGAGTCGATCAACATGAAGCACAGTCTCTCTCATCTAATGGATCATTTCCTAGTGGTCACTCAGCTAATAGCATGATGTTAGCGACAATCCTTGCGTTCGCCTTTGTTCGTTTGAGATGGGTCTTTTTTTCAATTGCAATTTTAGTTGCCTTTAGCCGAATCTATTTAGGTGTCCATTTTCCGTTGGACACGATGGTTGGGGCAGGTATAGGTGGCTTAGTAAGCTACTTGTTACTCAAATCAAAGTTTTCATCTATGATTTTGGTGACAAGGTGGAACAAAGATTAAATTAAAAAGGGGCTGATGCCCCTTTTTAGTTGAAAATTTATAGGTGGGTTAACCAACCGTGCGGGTCTTCGGCCTTACCCCACTGAATGTCATTCAGTGCACGACGAAGCTTAACGGTAGTCTCGCCGATTCCACCGTTGCCGACTTTGTACTCTTTATCTTTGTAGATCAGAGTATCTACAGGGGCTAGAACAGCTGCCGTACCCGACAAAGCCGCTTCACAACCCGGTTTTGCAGCACGTTCCAGAAGCTCATCTACTGAAAGCTGGCGCTCTTGAACATCCATGCCTAGATCACGAGCTAATGTCAGAATCGAGTCACGAGTGACACCGTGCAGGAAGCTCTCATCCAATGCTTTAGTGATGATCTGGTTGCCATCAATAAGCAGGAAGTTCGCAGCGCCGGTCTCTTGAACGTCACCACCTGGACAGAAGAGTACCTGATCCGCTTGGTATTGTGCCTTGGCATTTAAGATAGGCCCCATGGCTGCAGCGTAGTTACCACCGCTTTTGATCATGCCCATGTGTGGAGGGCAGCGCATCGCTTCATCGTCGACCAGTAGGCGAAGTGCTTTATCGCCACCTGCGAAATAATCACCTACAGGTGATAGAAGGATGTATTGACATGAGGTAACCGATGGCACCGCCGCTTTACCAATTGCAGGCTCAGTACCAATGTGTGTCGGGCGAATGTACATCGAACCCGGTGGTTCTGGTACATCTGCAGCGTACTGACGAACGATTGACTCGATCATTTGCTGCGTCTGCCCCTTATCAATCTCAGGTAAACCAAGAAGGCGGCTGCTCTGCGCAAAGCGTTCAATGTTCTTGTCCATACGGAAAATTTTGACTGAACCATCAGCATGGCGAAATGCTTTTAACCCCTCAAAGCAGGTGCTTGAGTAGTGCAGCACATGTGCGCCAGGGTGAAATGAGATGGAGTCACTAGCGACCACTTCAGTTGGGCTCCAGCTGTCGCCATCAAACCAAGTTATCGCCATCTCTGGCATAAAGAGAGAACCAAATGCTGCCATGAAAATCTTCCTAAAATTACAACTGTTCTGTTGAGTCGATACAGTGCGCCAAAATTTAATCGATCAATTGTAAGCCATAGAGGGAAAATTGGAATCGATATTTATTAAATTGAAGTGTGTTTAGGGCGGGAACTGTTTATCCTTAGGGATCTATATGCGAAAAGGTTTGTTGTGGCAGATATCTGGATCATCAGTGATGGAAAGCCCGGGCACATTAATCAGTCCCTTGGATTGGTAGAAGCGTTGCTTGAGTTTAAACCGAATCTGACATTCAAAACCCTTCCACTGAAGGGTGTGAGTAGCGCACTGTTTGCTACAGATCGCCCCAAATTGATTATCAGTGCAGGTCGAGCCACTCACTTTTGGAATTGGGCGCTCACTGTTCGCTTTGGGGCGAAAAATGTCGTACTGATGCGTCCATCTCTCCCTTACAGCTTCTTTAATTTTGCTCTGGTCCCAGAACATGATGCGCCCCCCGCTTCTGATCGTGTAGTGACTACCAAAGGAGCAATCAATCGAATGAAGCCGTCTAATAAACAGCCGGAGAGTCGATTGGTTCTTTTAGGTGGGCCAAGCAAGCACGTGATTTGGGATGATGATCGCATTATTGAGCAGATCGACCAGTTAACTGAACCATCCATTGGGTTATTGAATGTAGCGACCTCTCGAAGAACCTCCAGCGACCTCTTACAACGGCTTAAATCGAAAACGAGCATCAGATTAATTGAGCCTGATTCAGTCGATAGTGATTGGTTACCCAGCACTTTAGCAATCACCGAACAGGTGATTGTCAGCTCAGACAGTGTCTCAATGGTCTACGAAGCATTAACCGCCGGGTGCACTGTTTCGCTGATACGTTTAGAATCTACGCCTAATTCAAGAACGCAACAGGGCATCGACTCATTGGTTGAGCAAGGTTTAGTGGGTGCTACAGCCGATCAAAAACCGGCCAATCCAGTGTCGAATTTTCGAGAAGCAGCCCGCTGCGCTGAGATTATTTTGGAGAGATTTCCCCTGTGAAAGTAGTTCAGGTACTTCCGGCATTAGAGGTTGGCGGAGTCGAACGCGGTACCATCGATATCGCAAAAGCATTAGTTGAAGCAGGGCACGAATCTATTGTTATTTCAGCTGGGGGGCGATTAGTTGGTCAATTGGAGTCTGAGGGCTCGCGACATATCGCATGGGATCTTGGCAAAAAATCTCTGCTCACATTTTTAAAGCTTTGGTCTTTCCGAAAATGGCTTCGTAAAGAGAAGCCAGACATCGTCCATGTTCGTTCCCGCATGCCAGCTTGGGTTGTCTGGCTTGCTTGGCGGGGTATGCCGAAAAATGATCGTCCTAAATTTGTTACCACTTTGCACGGTATGCATTCTGTTAACTGGTACAGTGCCATAATGGCCAAGGGGGAACGTGTTATTTGTGTTTCCGAAACCTGCAAACAATATCTATTCGAAAATTATAAAGTTGACGACCCAGATAAAGTAACAGTGATTCATCGCGGAATAGATGAGGACTATTTTTACCGAGGCTTTAAGCCATCGGACGATTGGTGCAAAAACTTTTATAAACAAAATCCTGATTGCCTGAATAAAAAACTTCTTTGTTTTCCTGGCCGAATTACGCGCTGGAAAGGTCATCTTGAGTTAGTGAAAGTTGTTGAAGAACTTGCTAAGCAGAGAACAGACTTCAAAGTATTAGTAGTAGGAAGTGATTCGAAAGGTAAGTTCCTGGCTGAAGTACAGTCTGCTATCAACACCAACGATCTTGAGCAGTTTTTTGTATTTCTAGGCACACGCTCGGATATGCGAGAGCTATACGCTATTTCTGATGTTTCATTATCACTAACAACGACAACAGCGGAGTCGTTTGGTAGAGCAGTCGTTGAAAGTATTGCGGTAGGTACACCGGTTATTGCATATGCACATGGGGCTGTAGAAGAGACAATGAAAGTTTTAGCGCCAGAATACCTTGTTGAATCTGGAGATTTTGTAGCTGTAGTTAAAGCTCTTGTGAAAGCACTTCAAAGTCCTGCTTCGCTACCGCCGAATACATTTACATTAAGTCAGATGCGGCGTGATACCCTCGTGCAATATAAAAACCTTCTTTAATTCAAGCACTAAAAACACAAAGAGATAATGAAGTGCTAAATTTATTTAAAAAAAATGATCTAACTATCCTGTTGTCGCTCTATTTCTTCATGATGCCGCTTGGGAAAACACTATGGTACCCATTGTTGGTAATGGCAATCATAGGAGCGGTTCTGCTTTTTAGAGAGCTAAAAGTTGGAAAAGGACTTGAAGCGGGCACTAAGTGGCTAATTTTCGCAGGACTTTGTGTTTGGATTCCGGCAGTAATTTCATTCATTGGTACTATCGATTTCGAGCGAACAATGGTTTTCGTAGGAACGTATCCGCTGTTTTCTCTAGCTGGATATTTCCTATATAAAAGGCTCTCTAATGGATATAACTTAATCCCGTCAGTCATAGTGATAAGCCTTATTGTAGTATTCTGGGGCGTATTAGCGATCTGGCAGTATATTGATCCAAATAACCCATTTGGCCCCGGTGGAAGCCATAATCAAGGGCTTCATACTAGAGATAACCCGTTTGTCGATGGCGGACTTATGATGGGGGTTATCCTGGGTTCTTTGTTTGGGTTTCTTACTTTATCGCTATGGAGTCAGGGTTGGTACAAGTCCTCAATAGTTTTAGGAGTGTTTATTATTTTCTTATGTTTTATTAGCGGCACCCGCTCTTCTTGGCTATCAATTTTGGTCACCTTAGGTGTCTTTACTTTAACCCCTTTTTTCCGTGGTTATCGATTTAATCAAAAAACAATCTTAGGATCAGTTCTGCTCATTGGGACTGTCGTGTTTGCGGGTAATTACCTATATACCTTACCCGGTTTAAGCACTAAGTTTGATCAAACATTCTCTTTCCTTAAGAACCCAAACATGGAGACACTTGATCGTAGCCTCTCTGGTCGCATAAACATTTGGTCTGATGCGATTAAGTTAGGCGCAGAGTATCCATTGACTGGAACGGGTGTGAACAACTTTCGATATGCACACCCCTTGGTTGCCGAGCCAGGTAATAACTGGATTCATGATTTCTCGAAAGAGTCTAATGGCAAGCACCCACTGAAAGGTGCAACGCACACACATCAGATGATTTTGGAAGCATGGTCTGGGGCTGGTGTATGGGGCGTCTTGGGTCTTGTAGTGTTATTCGTGTTCTTAATTCGAACAACATTAAAAACAATGAGTACCGGGTCGCTTCTAGCACTCAGTGGATTGATAGCATTCTGGGCAGGTTTCTTTCCATTCAATACACATAACAACTTTTATGGTGGCTGGATGAACGCTTGGTTCTGGGTTTGGTTAGGTGTAAGTGCGGGCCTCATTTTCAGCACCAAAGCTAATAAAGATCATAGCTAAAAATTTAGCTCTATTCGATTCATAATTTATCGATTATAGCTTTGAATCTTCCTTTTACGGTTTCTTTATCAAAACTTAAAGCTCTTTTGTGCCCCTCGCTAACTAATTCTTGAAGATCAAGATTGTCGAGTTCGGCGATTGCTCGCGAAAGTGACATTTCATCAAAGCCATCAGATATCAAACCAGACTTCCCATCTACTATTATGCTAATTGCGCCATTAGTTGGAGTTGAGACTACAGGTATTTTTCTTATCATTGCTTCCAACGCTACAATACCAAAAGTTTCTGATTCTGAGGGAATGACTAGAACATCAATTTGATTAAAGAAATCTTCTTTGAATCTTACCCAGCCAATAAAATTAGCATCTAAACTAAGTTGATTAGATAGACTTTTCGCAGCTTCAAGTTGAGGACCATTTCCCCCAATTACAAGCTTAATTTTTTTTGATAAGTGAACTTTCGACACGGCCTTAATTAGAGTAAGTATGCCTTTCTCGGGTGCCATACGCCCTAAAAAGCCAAATCGAATAGAATCATTATTTAAGTATTGAGTTCTATGGGTTTCGGAAATTTTATCTAGATCCAATCCTATCGGTGGTAACACTTCCACTGAACAATTATCAAAGCCATTGGCCAAGAAAAATGACTTCATATCTTCCGTTACACATATAACAGAATCGCAGAATCGCAGCTTTTTATGTTTGTAACTATGACTGTAGCCTATCGACTGTGTCTTATTGAATAGTTTTGCGATGCCTGATATGTAATACGATGCCCTTGAGTTGTACCCTAGCATAATGTCGGGCGCATACTTTCTTGTTATCAGAGATAGCCTTGCTGCAGAAAAAATGTCCCAATAGCCCTTGGGATGAAAGTTTATTCGACGCGCTAAAGAGTTGATTCTAGATAAATATGGAGCCGATGTTGGTGTTAACAGAAATACTTCATGCCCCATTTCTATTAAGAGATTTGAATAAAAAACAAAAGATTCCTCTAATCCCCCATCACGGTCAGATATTAGAGAGATAAAGATGGTCTTTTTGTTACTCATTACTAGATGATTCGTAAAGTTTAATTGCTCTCAAGAAGCGACTGTATGCAAAATTCATAGAGTATATGTATCCCATAAATCCGTTTCTCCAATATCCTCTGCGGATGTAGCACACTAGAAAAGCACTCCAGAACTCTAACACTATTCGCATTTTTGAGAACTTGCGTCCTTTAGAGCGAAGATCAATCACCTGAGCATCTGTGTAATTGTTCATTTTTTCTACACGATGTCTGAATGACTTAAGAGAGTCATGGGCTATGCGATTTCGTAGCTGGCTGACATTGGCTGTGTTTGGTAAAACCACTCGGTCATGCACTGCACTATCTCTATATCGACCAACTGATTTTTTGTACAACCGGACTGGATTGTATGGTTTGTACTTAGAAATCTCTCTAGTGCATAAAAAACGATCGTATATAGGTACTTTGTAAGCCTCTACATTATTTGATTCGACTATGAATCGATTTTGAATTTCTTCGGCCAGTTCTGGTAGAACACGCTCATCAGCATCAATATTAAAGATCCAGTCGTTACTGGCTTGATCTTCTGCGAATCTTTTTTGTTGGCCGTATCCTTGCCACTCATTAAAAAACAATTTTGCTGTGGTAGAAAGAACGATGTCCTGCGTTCCATCAGTGCTTCCAGAGTCAACGACTATTACTTCATCAACCCAGTCTTCAACGCATTCGATGGTCTCTTTTATACGTTCAACCTCGTTATGACAAATAATCGTAACGCTAATTGGAAGTCTTGCAGTGTGAAGATTATTAGTCATTGTATAGCTCGACATATTTCAAATAGCTTACTAAATACGATCTTACCGCTCATTTCTTTATTGAAACGAATTAACGCATTTGAGCCTCTATGGTTTCTTTCTTCTCTATCAAAACAAGAATCTTTGAGTGCTGTGTAGATCTCTTCAATAGACGCACCGTCACAGCTCCAGCCGCATTCTGGAGCATGCACTGCCTCATTTGCGCCGCCAGCTTCTCCTCCTACTGAGGGTAAACCGAATGCTGCTGCTTCTATATAACTAATGCCAAAGCCCTCAAGTGAATTTCCTTCTTGATAGGATGGCATTACAAAAAGATCAGCTTGAGACAGAAGTAGTTGTTTTTCTTGATCAGATACACGGCCAGGAAAACGAATATTTTCCTCGAGTTTTAGTTCTTTGCACAAATCATGAAGTTCTTTTTCAGCTGGGCCTGAACCACAAATATCCCATTCAAACATCAGGCCTTCATCTTTTAGTTTTACTATCGCTTTCATGGCATTTTGTATGCCCTTTCTTTTTTCTAATCTAGAAATTGACAGTAACTTTAATGTGTTCGCTGGAGATTTTTTTAATTCGATGCTTGAGGGCTCTTCAAGCATGTAGGTAGGGTATACAACGTGACTTTTATCTCTGTGAATTGGTGTTAACGCTTCAACTAACTTCATTGTCGCATGAGAGCTACATACAATGGCTCTAGCCTTCATCAGAGCTGTTTCAATTTCCAACTTGCGTTTTGACGTGTTCAGATACTCTTGGCCATGAGCAAGCACGACTATATTTTTAAATTTAGCTGGAACTGCTTTTACACTTTTCCAGCTATCGCATATCACTAGATCCTGAGGATTGGCTTTTAAGCTGATCAGGAGCTTTTTAAATAAATGGCGTACTAGTTTAGGCGAAGGCAAGAGGTATGATTTGTAGAACTGCTCTTCAGGAGCCGGTTTGTTCGGGAAAATCGCGACTTCTGAACCATTCTCTGCAAAGTGCTTCGCCAATGAAGCCATAACAGCTTCCATACCACCCATCTTTGGTGGAAAGGTTTGAGTAACTAACGCGACACGTTTAATTGTTGTCATACAGCCAGTTCTTGCCTTTTGGATGAGTTTTGAATCTTCTATGAACCCACATGTACTGAGAAGGCTGATAATTAATACCCTTCTCTATTTCTTGGTTTATTCGCGTTGCTGATTCCACATCACCTTCGAGCGGGAAGGGCTCAATTCGCGGGTGCAGGCGAAGTATGTAGGTGCCATCAGTTGTGCGGTGATGGGAGAGCAAAATAACGGGTGACTTACTTAATTTAGCCAGCTTGGCGGTAGCGGGTGTAGTTGCGGCACTAACACCAAGAAATGGTGCATAAACAGAATGTTTAGGTCCAAAGTCTTGATCTGGTGCGTACCAAACAATCTCATTTCTTTTTAAAGCTCTAATCACTGATCTAAAATCTGATCGGTCAATCATTGACTTGATCGATCTTAAGCGCCCCTTTGTAATCACCTTGTCCATTAGTGGATTGTTGTGTGGGCGATACATGGTGTGAAGTGGGTAGAAAAGTGAGAATAGAAGACCACCTAAATCGAGTGTTGAGTAGTGGGCTCCTAAGAGGATTACGCCCTTACCTTCTGAAAGAGCTTCGTCTAGGTACTCTTTACCCTCTATAGATACCTTAGAGCGAAATGATTCCCTATCGCTCCACCAAGCCATAGCCGTCTCAATGATTCCAATTCCATTATTCTTAAACGTGTCAGAAACCAACTGAGTGCGCTCACTTTCAGTTAGTTGAGGAAAACAGAGGCGAATATTTACCTCAGCAACATGTCGGCGCTTTGAAGCTAAGTTTTTGATAATAGAGCCTAAGGCCGCTCCAATTTTTATTTGAAGAGAAAAAGGGAGCAAATTGATTAGACTCAAAGCCCCTAGACCTAACCATGTAGGCCAGTACCTTGGAGCTAGATAATTGGTGTGAGCTTTAGTTTTCATATCAATAGGTAAGCTGTAATCCATAAAGTTTATAGGTTTAAGTGCTTTATGGGCAATTGCCTAGGGTATACTTAGATCACTTTTGTTAAAGATAATGCTTTATTTGGTTCTAATATGCACTCTGAGCAAACTAGCTGGTCATTATATAAACGTCTATTGCGCTATGTCCGTCCATATTGGCACGGTTTTGCTATCAGCTTTTTGGGTTTTGGACTTTATGGTGCTTCTCAGGCAGCCTCTGCAAAGTGGTTAGAGATGGTTGTTGATGCCGTTGAAGCAGGTGAGTTTGATCAACGTTACCTTTTGGCCATCATGGTATTAGCTATTTTCGCCAGTAGAGGTTTGGGGACTTTTATTGGAAGCTACAGTATTGCTTACATTGCACGCCAAGTTATTCATGGACTGCGAGTGGATCTTTTTGAAACACTACAGCGATTACCGACCTCTTTCTATAACCAATCAAGTAGTGGCCAAATTCTAGCAAAGCTAACTTATAACGTTGAACAGGTTACTGAGGCTGTAACTGAAGCAATAAAGGTTGGGCTTCGCGAAGGGATGACAGTTATTGGGCTGTTCGGGTACATGCTCTATCTAAACTGGAAATTGACCCTTATTTTTATTGGTGCTGCACCATTCATAGGCATAGTCGTTATGATTGCCTCTCGCAAAATGCGCAGACAATCTAAACAGCTGCAGGAGTCGGTTGGAGATATCACTGACGCAGCATCTGAAGCTGTGCGAGGCTACCAAATTGTGCGCATATTTGGCGGTGCAGAATTTGAAAGTGATCGTTTTTTTAAAGCGAGTGATCTAAATCGCAGGCAGTTCATGAAGCTAGTGGTTACTCAATCGCTTAATACCCCAATTATTCAGTTACTTGTTGCTGCTGCATTAGCGGTATTAATGTTTATTGCTATGCATCCATCGGTAATGCAAGGAATGACCACTGGTAGCTTTGTAGCCTTTTTAACAGCGGCAGGTTTGATTACAAAACCTTTGCGCTTACTTACTGATGTGAATACTAAGATTCAACGCGGTATTGCCGCCTCAGAGGGTGTCTTTGCGGTAATGGATGAGCCGGTTGAAGTCGACACCGGATCGATTGAGCTTGGTCGAGCGGTTGGTGATCTTAAATTCTCAGATTTAAGCTTTGCTTATCCTGGGACTCAGGATGATGCGCTGAAGCATATTAATTTGGATATTCCTGCAGGAACGACCGTTGCGTTGGTAGGTAAGTCAGGCTCGGGTAAATCGACGCTGGTCAGCCTTTTACCTCGCTTTAATGATGGTTGGCGTGGTGAGTTGTTACTGGATGGCCAAGCGATTGAGTCCTGTACGCTAGAGTCGCTACGTGAACAAATTGCGTTAGTTAACCAGCAAGTTGTGCTTTTTAACGGCACGATCGCTGACAATATTGCATATGGTGCGCTTGCATCATCGAATCCAGAACAGATTAAAGTGGCAGCAGAGGCTGCGCATGTCATGGAGTTTGTTGAGCGACTGCCCAAAGGTCTTGAAACTGAGATTGGCGAGGGTGGCGTGCTTCTCTCAGGTGGTCAGCGTCAGCGTATTGCGATCGCTCGCGCTATTTTGAAAAATGCACCTATCCTGATTCTTGATGAGGCAACCTCTGCACTGGATACAGAGTCGGAACGACACATCCAGGAAGCACTCGATGAGGTCGTTAAGGGGCGTACAACGCTTATCATTGCACATCGCCTCTCCACCATTGAAAAAGCTGATCTGATCGTTGTAATGGATCAGGGGCAAATAGTGGAGCGCGGTACTCATGCAGAGCTATTGGCTTTGGATGGGGCGTATGCTCAACTTCATCGCATGCAATTTAGTGAGCAGCTAGATGGCTAGGCTGCTCTATTCCGCGCTTTACACTTTATTACTGCCTCTGTTCGTTGTTCGCCTGTTAGTTCGTAGCTTAAAAGCCTCTGCCTATCGACAGCGTTTGATTGAACGTTTTGGCATTCAGAAGAAAACACCAGGCAAACCGATTTGGATTCACGCGGTTTCTGTTGGTGAAACCATTGCGATTAGCCCGCTTGTTGAGAGGCTCTTGGATCAGGGTGAGTCGGTCCTTTTCACAACGACCACACCAACGGGAGCGGCACAGGTAAAACAGCGTTTTGGGGGGCGAGTCGAGCACCGTTACCTGCCATGGGATCTACCGATCTTCTTTACACTGTTTTTCGGAGCTCACTCTCCAAAATTACTGCTCATTGTTGAGACAGAGATTTGGCCAAATCTTTTGTCAGCTACATCAAGTCGGAAGATTCCCATCGTTCTGGCCAATGCCCGCTTGTCCGAAAAGTCATTTCAGGGCTACAGCCGCTTCTCAGGGTTGACCAAGGATGCGTTAAATTCAATTTCGCTTTTGCTAGCTCAACATGAGTCGGATGCAGAAAGGTTTAAGAGCTTAGGTATGCCAGAGGATCGATTGCTGGTTTCAGGCAGTATCAAATTCGATATCGATCTTCCTGAAGATCAGGTTCAAATAGGTAAGGCGTGGAACACTGCTTTTACCCGCAAAGTGCTAGTGGCTGCCAGTACCCATCAGGGTGAGGATAAGATTTTGTTGGATGCTTGGCGTGTCATTCCACAAGATCAGCGTCCGGTACTCATTCTCGTACCCCGCCATCCAGAGCGTTTTGACTCTGTTTATCAGTTGGCTAAAGGCTATTCCGATAAAGTAAGTAAGCGATCACTATCTACGGCCGATTGCAATATCGATATTTGGATTGGTGATTCGCTGGGTGAGATGTTCGCTTACTACGCAGCTGCGGATCTAGCCTTCGTCGGTGGAAGCTTCTCTGGTACGGGTGGGCATAATCCGCTTGAGCCGGCCGCACTTGGTTTGCCAATTGTTACGGGGCCAAGTGATTATAACTTCCGCTCGATTATCTCGACGCTGAAAAGTGAAGGTGCATTGGTGCAGGTGCAAGGCGAACAAGAATTGGCTGAGCAGATTAGAGTTTTGCTTGGCTATGATAACCACGCAATGTCTCAAGCGGGCATCAGGGTGGTAGAAAAAAATAGAGGCGCTATGGAGCGCCTCTATGAGCAAGTGAAAAAATTAATTTAGATATCAGATAGGTCGAGTTGTTCATCGGTTTGATCGGCGAATGCAGCCATTAGATGAGTTCGTAGCAGCGAGCCATCCGAGTCTAAAACCCAAGCTTGTTGAGCTTCATCGTAATCAAAATGCAGACCTTGTGTGCGGGTTGCTAGCCAAAGCTGCTTCACTGGAGGCTGGCGCGTTAGGATAATTTGGCTTCGGTCAGGGCACTTAATCGTCATCATCGCGCCGTTATTGTCATAGTCCAAATCGGATTCCGCATCGTCTAATAACTCTTCGAGTGCGTTGAGGGTCTCTTCAACACGCTCTAAATAGATCGCATCACTCATTGTCTAACCTCCTGTAAACATTGATTTCATTATACTGATTTCCGCAGCTTTGTCCGTGCTAAATAGGCCTTTCGTGGTCGCTTACAAGCCTATTATCAGGGTATACTCTGGCTTTAATTTTATTGATCAAAACCCGACACATTAAGGGTTGGTCGTAATTGGAGTGGATTATGCGAATGTTCTTTGCACTGGTGTTCTGTTGTGCACTCGTTGGATGCGGTCAGAAGGGCCCATTGTCGATGCCGGGTGCTGAAACTTCGCAGCAATCAAACTCTTAAGAGAGAAAAAATGGAAAGTTTTGAATACCGCGACGGTCAACTGTTTGCGGAAGATGTCTCTGTTGCAGAGATCGCAAATGCGGTTGGCACGCCCGCCTATGTTTATTCGCGTGATGCCCTTGAGCGAGGCTATTTGGCTTATGCTGACGCGTTAGCAGGGCGCGATGCACTGGTCTGCTTTGCGGTTAAATCTAACTCCAACCTGGCTGTGTTAAATGTATTGGCTAAGTTGGGAGCAGGTTTTGATATTGTCTCTCAGGGCGAATTAGAGCGTGTGCTTTTGGCGGGTGCGGATCCTTCCAAAGTGGTCTTTTCTGGTGTTGGCAAGCAAGCTGCAGAGATCGCTCGTGCGCTAGAGGTTGGCATCCACTGTTTCAATATCGAGTCTGAATCAGAGCTGGAGCGTGTTAATGCGGTCGCTGCTGAGTTAGGCAAGGTGGCCGATGTCTCATTCCGTGTGAATCCAGATGTCGATGCGGGCACTCACCCATATATCTCAACAGGCCTAAAAGAGAACAAGTTTGGCATTGCCATTGATTCTGCGCTTGAGGTTTATCAGCGAGCGGCTCAGCTTTCAAACGTTAAAGTGGTTGGCGTTGATTGCCACATCGGTTCGCAGTTGACTGAAATCGATCCCTTCCTCGATGCGCTCGATCGCCTATTAGCATTGATCGATCGATTGGCGGAAGCGGGTATCCTGATCGAACACCTCGACCTTGGCGGTGGCTTAGGGGTTTGTTACACCGACGAGACACCACCAGAGCCCAAAGATTACATCGATGCCATCATTGATCGTTTGGGTGATCGTCAGCTTAAGTTAGTGTTTGAGCCGGGCCGTTCGATCTCTGCGAACGCGGGAATTCTACTCACCAAGGTTGAGTTCCTTAAGCGTAATGAAGAGAAGAACTTTGCCATTATCGATGCGGCAATGAACGATCTGATTCGCCCGTCGCTATACAGCGCTTACCAAGAGATTATTCCAGCTCAGCTAGAGTCATCCGCGGAAGAGGCCGTTTGGGATCTTGTCGGCCCGATTTGTGAAACCGGCGACTTCCTTGGCAAAGATCGTAAGTTGGCACTGACTCCAGGTGATCTATTAGCAGTCTGCTCGGCAGGCGCATACGGCTTTGTCATGGCTTCTAACTACAACACCCGTGGCCGTGCCGCTGAGGTGATGGTGGATGATGCGCGCTTCCAAGTGGTTCGTGAGCGTGAGCAGTTTGCTGATCTTGTGCGCGGTGAATCATTGCTGTCAGAGGAAGGCTGATGCTACTGCGATTCACTAAGATGCATGGCTTGGGCAATGACTTTATGGTCATTGACGCCATCTCACAACGCGTCCGTGTCAACGCGGACCTTGTGCGTCAACTTTCGGATCGTAATTTTGGTGTCGGTTTTGATCAGATGTTGTTGGTCGAACCGCCATCCGATCCGGATATGGATTTTCGTTACCGTATCTTTAATGCTGATGGCAGTGAAGTCGAGCACTGTGGCAACGGCGCTCGCTGCTTTGCGCGATTTGTTCGCGATAAAGGGTTGGTGTTGCGAGATACCATTAAGGTGCAAACAGCACGTGGTCGTGCGGTGTTGAACATTGTGGGTCGCGATCTGGTTGAAGTTGATATGGGTGCTCCAGAGTTGGATCCGGTCGAAGTGCCTACCACCTTCACAGAGAAGAGCACGACTTACTCTACCCAACTGGCTTCAGGTCAAACTGTTGAGTTTGGTGCTGTCTCCATGGGTAATCCTCATGCTGTCTTGGTCGTTGATTCCATTGAAAGCGCGCCGGTTGAGAGCTGGGGGCCAGAGCTGGAATCTCATGCTGTCTTCCCTAGTCGTGCCAATATCGGATTTATGGAAGTCATCTCCAAAAATGAGGTGAATCTTCGTGTCTATGAGCGCGGTGCAGGTGAAACTCAAGCGTGTGGTACTGGGGCTTGTGCTGCCGTCGTGTCAGGTCGTTTGCGTGGCCTTCTCGATAGCAAAGTTACCGTTCACTTACCTGGTGGTGATCTTGAGATTGAGTGGTTAGGTGAAGGGCACTCCGTCAATATGACTGGTCCCGTATGTTCGGTTTACGAAGGGCAGATCTACTTATGAGCCAACCGCTAGATGAAAACCAAGTCGCAGAGTGGCTTGCACAGAATCCCAGTTTTTTTGAGAACCATACCTGGTTACTTGAAAAGCTGACGGTACCTCATCAGAGAGGTTCGGCGGTCTCCTTGGTTGAACGTCAAACCAGCATGCTGCGAGAAAAAGCCAATACACTCGAAATCCACCTGTCGGATATGATCGAAGCAGCGCGTCATAACGACGGGCAATTCGGTAAGACCAAGCGGATGGTTCTGTCACTGCTAGAGGCAGACAGCTTTGATGAAGTCAGTATTGCACTTGAAGAGAGCTTGTGTGGCGACTTCAGTGGCGATGAGGTGGAGCTAATCCTCTTCTCGGATACGGAGCTCGACGTTAACTCACTAAGAGTGTTGCCGCGCAGTCAAACGTCAATTGTTCAGCCGTTGATCGACTCATCAAGCCCTGTCTGCGGACAGTTGTCGGATCAGATGACCCGATTCTTATTCCGAAACCCTCAAAAGCCCGTTGGATCTTGCGCTGTGGTACCGCTAGTGAAGGGCGAATCTTTAGGTCTTCTGGTGATTGGCTCATACGACGCCAACTACTTCCAGTCTACGCAAGGAACGCTATTTTTGGCGTATATCGGCGAAGTTCTAAGCAGAATCCTTGCGCGTTTGATGAATATTCGAGGCTAACATGGGTTGCTCGGACAGCGACTTAGAATTTCGCTTTACCGAGCATCTGCGTGTCGAGCGTCAGCTATCCGATAAAACAGTCTTCAACTATCAGCGCGATCTTCAACGCTTTCGAGAGACGCTACAACTGATTGAATTCACCAGTTGGCTCGAGCTCTCTGAGCGCCCTCTGCGTTACGCGGTGGCCGAGCTGCACTCTGAGGGTCTGTCGGGCCGATCGTTGCAACGAATGCTGTCTGCACTTCGTAGCTTTTATCGATATCTGAATCAGCAATCGATCTGCGAACATAATCCCGCTCTGGCCATTAAAGCGCCGAAAGCCCCTCGCCGTCTTCCACAAACACTGAGTTCTGAGACCTTGAATGAGGTGTTAGACACGCCCCAAGATGATCCCTTAAAGATTCGTGATCTAGCCATGATGGAGCTGCTCTATTCCAGTGGGCTGCGCGTATCGGAACTGGTTGGTATTAATCTAAGCGATATCGATTTAGGTTCAGGCTCCGTCATCGTTGAGGGTAAGGGGCGCAAAATGCGCCAAGTTCCGGTGGGCGGTGCGGCTCTGCAGGCCATTCAGCTTTGGCTCAAGGAGCGCTTGGCATTAGCAGACTACAATGAAGAGGCTCTGTTTGTCGGGAAACTGGGCAAGCGTCTCTCATCCCGCAGCGTCGAGAAACGTTTGAAAGAGCTTGGTGAACAGTCGGGTGTCGCAGGCAATTTATACCCACACCGGCTGCGTCATAGTTTCGCGACTGAAATGCTCGCCGGCTCTGGTGACCTTCGTGCCGTGCAAGAGCTATTAGGTCACGCCGATATCAGTACGACTCAGATATATACGCACCTAGACTTCAAGCAACTTAAATCGATCTATCAAAATTCACACCCAAGGGCTAAACGACGTGAAAAAAATTAAGTGTGTCACCTTTGATCTCGACGATACCTTATGGGCCGTCCACCCGGTTGTGATTAAAGCGAACGATTTGCTATGGGAGTGGCTAGAGCGCGAGGTCCCAGCTTACACAGAGCGATATTCATTGAGTGATCTTGCCGAAGGATCAGCACTGCGTCGCTCTCTATTAGAGCGTTATCCAGAAATTGCACACAGCATGACAGAAACACGTATACGTCTGCTTGAAGAGGGGATGGTCTCAGTGGGGCTTACCCAACAAGAGGCGGAATCCAAAGCGGCCGCAGCTTTTGATTTGTTTTTACATCATCGCCACGCGGTCACGCCCTACGACCAGGTGATCGACATGTTACAGCAACTTAAAGATCAAGGGTTGCTGATTGGTGCACTGAGTAACGGTAATGCTGAGGTGGCTAAAACACCCTTAGCTCAGTGGTTCGACTTTCAATTTAATGCCGACGGGGTGGGTACTGCGAAGCCCCATCCTTTGATGTTTGAAAAGGCTTTGGAATTTGCCTCGGTCAAGGCTGATGAGGTGGTCCATGTGGGTGATCACCCGATTAATGATATTCGGGCGGCAAAAGAGATGGGAATGCATACCATTTGGGTCAACCCCGAAGGTCTGGAGTGGGCCATTGAGGTGGAGGCTGACTGGCACGCTGAGACGATCAGTGAGATACCTAAGATCGTCGCCAACCTCAATCGATAAACATCTCCAACAGATCATTCAGAAACAGCTGCCCCTCTTGGGTTGGAGCAATCCGGGCAGGGTCTTCAATTAGCATTCCACGTTGACGAGCTTTTGATAGCAGAGGTTCTATACGTTCAATCGAACATCCAGTGCTCTGCTCAAACAGCTCTGTGGCAACGCCCGATTTCAGGCGCAAGGCATTGAGCATAAACTCAAAGGGCAGAGCCTCGGATTCTATGATCTCTCTACCTGCAACTGGGTCGATGGCATTTATGTAAGTCTTGGGTTGGCGCTGTTTATGAATACGTTCAATCAGCAGCTGACCTTGCTCCCAGCGGGAAATCTTAGCGTGTGCGCCGGCTCCAATACCTAAGTAGTCGCCGAACTGCCAGTAGTTGAGGTTGTGTTTTGATTCACCGCCTGGTCGTGCGAAGGCCGAAATCTCATATTGCTCATAGCCATGACGTTTTAGCAGTTCACTGCCCTGCTCCTGAATAGTCCATAAGGACTCCTCGATCGGTAGAGAGGGCGGTTTGGCTGCAAACTCTGTGTTAGGTTCAATCGTCAGTTGATACCAAGAGATTTGATCGGGTTCGAATGCGATAGCCTGCTCAAGATCATTCAACGCAGCGTCCGGGGTTTGACCGGGTAGTCCGTGCATCAGATCGATATTAGTCCGTTGAAACAGTTTTGTTGCTGATTGAATGGCTTTAATGGCTTCGCCGCCTGTATGAATTCGGCCAAGAGCTCTCAGTCGATCATCATCAAAGCTCTGCACGCCAATCGACAACCGATTGATGCCCGCATCTGCAAACCCTTCAAACTTCTCTTGTTCAAAAGTCCCAGGGTTTGCTTCCATAGTAATTTCAGCGTCTGGTTCTAGGCTGTAGTTTGATTTAACAGCCTCAAGTAATCTGGCGTAGCTTTCCGGTTTTAGAAGGCTAGGTGTCCCGCCACCGATGAAGATCGAATGTATGGGTCGACCAGACGTTAGGTGTTGCTCGTTTTTAAGTTCTGAAATGAGTCGGTCCAAATAGAGCGATTCAGGTATCTCATCTCTGACTTGGTGCGAATTGAAGTCACAATATGGACACTTTCGAATGCACCAAGGCACGTGCACATAGAGTGACAGCGGTGGTAGCTTGGCATCCATTTAGGCGAGGAAAGCAGCCAGCTGTTCTGTCAGCTGTGCAACGGCTTTGCCGCGATGGCTGACGGCTTTTTTCTGCTCTGGGGTGAGTTGTGCTGCTGCGCAGTCATACTCAGGTGACCAGAATATAGGATCGTAACCAAAGCCATTCTCCCCTTCAGGTGCACCAAGAATCTTACCTTCCCAGCTGCCCACAGCGATCAGTGGAGTAGGATCATTCTGGTGGCGCATACAGACCAGAACACAGCGAAATCGTGCAGAGCGCTGCTCCGCTTCAAGCTCACCAAGCTCTTGAAGAAGCTTATCTATATTCTGTTGGTCCGAGGCGCTTGGGCCTGCAAAACGAGCAGAGTAGATGCCAGGGGCTCCAGAGAGAGCATCCACCACAAGGCCTGAGTCATCAGCAATGGCAGGTAGGCCAGTTGCAGCGCATGCGTTGCGGGCTTTGATGATCGCGTTCTCGACAAAGCTTAAACCGGTCTCTTCAGCATCTTCAACACCCAAGTCTCCCTGGGAGACGATCTCTAGATCCAGAGGAGCCAATATCTGTGAGAACTCCTTGAGTTTTCCCTGGTTACCGCTGGCTAAAACAATGCGCTGGCTCATGCTTACTCCGTGTAGAAGGTTTGGTTGAAGCTAACCTTGATCGGAGCTTGGTTAGGGTCCGGTGTGACCTCGAGTTCGATCGTCATGCGCTCCTCTTCGCTGAAGCGGAACCCGCCAATGTAGTAGATTGCATCGCCCTCAATGATCGGTTTGAACTCGATGGTCTGTATCTGTTGAAGCAAATTACTCGCTTCGCCTTTTATATTGGCACGTACAGCGGTTTTGTCACCGTTCTGCTCAAGTTTAAAAACTGCCACATTGACCAGGGCTCTCACTTTACTGCGCAGGATGCTATTTGCAGCGGCGACTTCAGGGGTAACGAAGCTAGAGTTGAAGGCGTTATAGTGCACTTCATAACCACGCTCAATCTGTTTCTGTTCCGCATGAACGGACAGAGTAAATAGCGAAGTGAGTAATAGAACCATTAAAGAACGCATCATTAACCTCTATCGTGTGATTCGGTAGATCGCAATTTCACCCATCATATTGGGCCAGAGCTTATGCCACCAACGCTGGCGGTGCTCATTATCGACTACGGTGCGTTCAATGATTCGGATGTTTCTCTCGATGCAGAGCGCTTCAAAATCTTTAAAGGTACAGAAGTGAATGTTTGGCGTGTCATACCAGCTGTAAGAGAGAAACTTGGAGACCGGCATCTTGCCGCGAAATGCTAAGTAGAAACGCGCACGCCAGTGGGCAAAGTTAGGGAAGGTGACGATCCCTTCATTACCGATACGCAGCATCTCCTCTACGATCAAGTCAGGACGATGCATGACCTGCAGCGCTTGCGTCATGACCACGCTATCAAAACTTGAGTCGTCTATGCTGGCAAGACCCTCGTCCAAGTTTTTTTCGATGACGTTCACACCCCGAGCAATACAGTGAGTGATGTTGTCATGATCGATCTCTAAACCTAAGCCATCAACCTGCTTTTGCTGGGAGAGAAAATCGAGCAGTTCACCGTCGCCACAACCCATATCCAGGACGCGCGCCTCGGGTTGAATCCAGTCTGCAATGATCTCTAAATCAGCTCTCATGGGTGACTCCTAGATTGAGTTCATTGGCTACACGGTTCATGTAGGCTCTAAAAACAGCCATGTAACGAGGGCTATCGATTAAGAAGGCGTCGTGTCCGTGATCAGAGTCGATTTCTGCGTAGCTGACATCTTTATCGGCTGCGACCAGTGCATCGGTAATCTCACGCGAGCGCTCGGGAGAGAAGCGCCAGTCTGTTGTAAACGAGACGACGAGAAATTTACAGCTAGCCTGGCTTAATGCCTTTGAAAGATCATCGCCATACTCTGATGCGGGATCAAAGTAATCCAGCGCTTTTGTCATTAACAGGTAGGTATTTGCATCGAACGCCGTCGAAAACTTCTCACCTTGGTATCGAAGGTAACTTTCGACTTGGAATTGAGTATTTAAGTCGAAACTCAGCTCACCCGTGCGCATCTCACGACCAAACTTCTCGGCCATGCCATCATCAGATAGATAGGTGATGTGGCCAATCATACGAGCCAGTGAGAGCCCTGTTTTGGGAAGGGTTTCGTGATCGTAATAGCGTCCCTCGTGGAACTGAGGGTCTTTCGAAATAGCCTGTCTAGCCACCTCATTGAACGCGATATTCTGTGCCGTTAACTTTGGTGAAGAGGCGATGATTAATGCGTGGCCCAGTCTTTCAGGGTAGTCGATTGACCACTGCATCGCCTGCATACCGCCCAAGCTGCCACCCACAATCGCTGCCCAACGTTGGATACCGAAGTGGTCTGCAAGTCGAACCTGACTGTTGACCCAGTCTCGAACGGTTACAAAAGGAAAGTCTGGTCCGTAAGGTTTTCCTGTGTTTGGATCGATGGAAGTCGGCCCTGTTGAGCCGTGACAGCCACCAAGGTTATTCAACGACACAACAAAAAAGCGATTCGTGTCGATCGGCTTACCTGGACCAATAGCACTGTCCCACCAGCCAGGGTATTTATCACTCTCTGAATGATATCCCGCCGCATGGTGGTGACCCGATAGTGCATGGCAGATCAAAACCGCATTTGAGCAATCTGCATTGAGTTGCCCGTAGGTCTCAACCATTAGATCGTATTCAGGCAGCACTCGGCCTGAAGCCAAAGAGAGAGGCTCGGCAAAGTGAATCAATTCTGGTGTAACGATACCGACGGAATCCGTTGGCAAGCTAGCCGGCATTAGGCTATCTCCTGTGCAATGCTGTACGTGAAACAGTATTTAATTCTAGCAAACCACGGGTTCAGTTACATGACCAGACGAGTGATTTGAGATTGTAGAATTTGAATCACTAAAAAGATCAAAATCGGTGATAGATCCAGACCGCCGATAGGTGGAATGACTTTGCGCGCCAAAGAGAACACGGGCTCTGTGATCTGCATAATGAGCTGTGGACCCGGGTGGTAGCTGTTTGGGGCTACCCAGGAGAGGATCACTGACCCAATAACAGCCCAGAAATAGATGGTGAGAATGCCGTCAAGCACCCCGAATAGGCCAAACAGTGCCGCACCCAGCATGTTGGGGATGTTGCCCTGTGTAAAGAAGATAATCGCGACAACAACAGCCACTTTAACTGCGAAGGCCAATACCAACGGGGAGATGTCTAAACGCCCAATTCTTGGAACCAGTTTCTGCAGTGGAGCCAAAGGAACTTGGGTAAAGCGAACCACCGATTGAGAGATCGGATTGTAATAGTCAGCGCCACTCGCCTGCAGTAAAAAACGCAGAAGCAGAATAAATGCAAAAACTTCACCAATCGTTCGAATGATTAATGTCAGTGTATCGCCAGCCATGTTCAATCCTATAGTTCGCTTAATGATGACAAGTGTTTAAGAGTAGCTGTTTTGCAGCCATTAGTCTTTACCGAGTTGCTCACTCATCTCTGCTGCACGGTTCTTGCAGGCGGTCATTGCTCGTAACACAACCTCGCCCAGTTGATCCTGTTCGAAGCTGTTAATCGCTTGCTCAGTGGTACCGCCTGGGGAGGTGACATTTTTTCGCAACTGGGCCGGTTCAATCCCAGTTTGAGCGGCCATCTCTGCAGCCCCTTTGGCGGTTTGAATGGTTAGTTGACGCGCCGCTTCAGGACTCATGCCGAGCGCTTGTGCCGCTTCAATCATCTTCTCCATCATTAGGAAGAAGTAAGCAGGGCCTGACCCCGAAACGGCAGTTACCTGATCGATGCCCTCTTCAGTATCACACCAGGTAGCAATGCCGACCGCTTCTGCAATTGAAGAGGCTTGAGCTTTCTGCTCATCACTCACTCTAGGGTTGGCAAACAGGCCGCTGGCGCCTAATTTGAGTAGAGATGGCGTGTTCGGCATTGAACGAATCACGGCCAGTTCACCGCCGGCCCAACGCTCCAAAGAGTCGCAGCTAATGCCTGCTGCCACAGAGATTAACAGCGGTTTACGCTGTTTCAGTGTGGGTGCTAACTCAGTCAGTGTATCGCGCATCATCTGCGGCTTAACGGAGATTACAACAATTTCCGAAGCGTTAATCGCGAGATGGTTATCGGTCGTTGTGTGAACGCCACGCTCAGCAAAGCTTGCTAACTTATCGAGCTGGCGACGTGTGGCCCATAGCTTGTCGACGGGGTATCCCGTTGCAATTAAGCCCTCAAGGATTGCACCGGCCATGTTGCCTGTACCAATAAATGCGATAGATGGCTGTGCCACACTCTTCTCCTAAAAATTATTTGTTGTAGTTGCGTGGGCCGAATAGAGCCGTACCAATACGAACGATGGTTGCGCCCTCTTCAATGGCGGCATCCAGATCACCCGACATGCCCATTGATAGGGTATCCAGACTGGGTATCGTTTGTTTGATCTCTTCAAACAGAGTTCTCACCTGACAAAAACGCTCTTTTTGTAGTTCAACATCCTCAGTCGCTTCTGGTATAGCCATTAAACCACGCAAGTTTATTTTGGGGAGTTCGGCAATCTGTTTGGCGAGCTCGAGCGCTTCATCTGGAAAGCAGCCAGATTTGCTCTCTTCACAGCTAATATTAACCTGCAAGCAGATGTTTAAGTCCTCGGCATAGTAAGGCCGTTGTGCTGACAGACGTTGTGCGATTTTCAGTCTATCGACACTATGGACCCAGGCAAATTGCTCTGCGATTGGCTTCGTTTTGTTGGATTGAATGGGGCCAATAAAGTGCCATTCGAGATTAAGGGGCTCAAGAGCGGATATTTTATCCAGCGCCTCTTGCAGATAATTTTCACCGAAAGCACGTTGCCCTAAGCGAGCCAGTTCGACGACCTCATCCACACTGCGGGTCTTACTGACGGCTAGTAGGCATACCTCTTTTTCAGAACGGTTTGACTCAGCGCAGGCTTTTTCTATCTCGGATCTCACCTTTTTCAGGCTCTCTGCTATGCTAGTCATATGTGTCACTACTCATGAGGTTGATGCGGTCGTTTCCGCTAGGGTGAACTCAATTATGGATATTACCGAACTTTTAGCCTTTGCTGTACAGCAAGGAGCATCCGATCTGCACATTACGGCGGGTATGCCGCCGTTGATCCGTGTCGACGGTGATGTGCGTCGCATCAAACTGCCATCGATGGATCATAAACAGGTCCATGGGTTGCTGTATGACATTATGAATGACAAGCAGCGTAAAGAGTACGAAGAGAAGTTAGAAGTCGATTTCTCCTTTGAAGTACCTCAGCTGGCGCGTTTTCGTGTTAATGGTTTTGTTCAAAACCGCGGAGCGGCAGCGGTATTTCGTACCATCCCCAGTAAAGTGCTTACTATGGACGATCTTGGTATGGGTAAGGTCTTCCAGCAGCTCTCCGACCAGCCAAAAGGGCTGGTTCTAGTGACAGGACCAACCGGTTCCGGTAAGTCGACCACGCTGGCAGCGATGATCGATTACATCAATGACTCTCGATCTGAGCATATATTGACGATTGAGGATCCCATCGAATTTGTACACGAGAGTAAAAAGTGTCTGATTAACCAGCGTGAGGTGCATCGAGATACCCTTGGATTTGATGCGGCACTGCGTTCGGCGCTGCGTGAAGACCCCGATGTCATCCTAGTGGGTGAGATGCGTGACCTAGAGACCATTCGTCTTGCGTTGACTGCAGCAGAGACTGGACACTTAGTTTTCGGCACTCTTCATACCACCTCGGCAGCGAAAACCATTGACCGTATCATCGATGTCTTTCCAGCCGCAGAGAAAGATATGGTCCGTTCAATGCTCTCTGAATCGCTGCAGGGCGTTATCTCTCAAGCCCTTTTGAAGAAGACAGGCGGCGGTCGAGTCGCAGCTCACGAGATCATGATCGGGACATCTGCCATACGTAACCTGATTCGGGAAGATAAAGTGGCTCAGATGTATTCAGCCATTCAGACGGGTTCCCAGGTGGGTATGAAGACCTTGGATCAGGCCCTTTTAGAGCTGGTTCAAAAAGGCTTTATCACGCCAGAGCAAGCGGCTGCTCGCGCTAAAGACCCTTCGATATTTTAAGTGAGGTAACCCGTGGATTTTACACAGCTATTAAAAGTAATGACTGAACGCGGTGGTTCAGATCTGTTCATCACTGCGGGTGCACCCCCTTCTATCAAGGTGGACGGCACGATCAAGCCACTGACACGTGAGTCGCTCAACTCATCACAATCACGTGCACTGGTTTACAGTACGATGAGTGACAAGCAGCTGGCCGAATTTGAAGCAACCAATGAGTGTAACTTTGCACTGAGTGTGAACGGTATCGGTCGTTTTCGTGTTAGCGCCTATGTGCAACGAAACACGCCGGGAATGGTGCTGCGTTCTATAGCTAACCACATACCGACTATGGAGGAGCTCAAACTTCCTGAGGTGCTTAAAGATCTCTCGATGACTAAGCGTGGTTTGATCCTATTTGTCGGTGGTACCTCTACCGGTAAATCGACCTCTCTGGCATCAATGATTGATTACCGTAATGAGCATGCTGCGGGGCATATCATTACGGTTGAAGACCCCATTGAGTACATTCACCATCATAAAAAGTCGATCGTGACTCAACGTGAAGTGGGGCTTGATACTGAGTCGTTTGAAGTAGCACTGAAAAACACCTTACGTCAGGCACCAGATGTCATCTTGATGGGTGAAATCCGCTCGGCTGAAACCATGGCGTACGCTCTGGCATTCGCTGAGACCGGCCACCTCTGTTTGGCAACGCTTCATGCTAACAATGCGAACCAAGCCCTTGACCGTATCATCTCGTTCTTTGGCCCTGAGCATCATAATCAGATCTGGATGGATCTATCACTTAACTTGAAAGCGATTGTCGCGCAGCAACTGCTGCCCACTGCGGATGGTAAGGGGCGAAGAGCGGCCATTGAAGTGCTAATCAACACGCCGCTGATTCAGGATCTGATTCGCAAAGGTGAGGTGCACGAGATTAAAGATGTCATCAAGAAATCGAGCAATCTTGGCATGCAGACCTTCGATCAGGCACTGTTTGCGCTCTACAAAGAGGGTGTCATCACTTACGAAGTGGCACTGTCCTTTGCTGACTCGTCAAATGATCTGCGTTTGATGATCAAACTCAGTGATGAGGGGGGTAAGCAAGAAGGTGAGGATCTACCGTCATTTACTCTTCAAGATTCAGACGATACTCTGAATCACTGATTGGTCCATAAATAGGCAAAAAAAGACCCAGCATCGGCTGGGTCTTTTCGTTTTCAGACTATTAACTTAAGCGATGTACTGGCTGACCATTGAGTAGAGTCAGTGTCACACGGCCTTTCAGTTCAGTGTTGATGAACGGGGTATTCTTACCACGAGATTTGAGCGTTTCACTGTTGACCGTCCAGGTCGCTTCTGGATCAAAGACACACACATCTGCATCAGCCCCGACTTCGAGAGAGCCGGCTTCGATGCCTAGCACTTTCGCAGGACCCGCTGTCAATTTTTCAATCAGCTGAGGCAGGGCGATCAACTGCTGCTCTACCAACATTAGGCTCAGCGGTAATAGTGTTTCAAGTCCACTAATGCCTGGTTCAGTCGCCGCGAAAGGTGCTTCTTTTGAAATAGCATCCTGAGGCTGATGATCGGAACAGATGGCATCCAGTGTGTCGGTGACTAAGCCTTGACGCAGTCCCGCACGATCCAGCTGCGAACGCAGCGGTGGGATGACATGGAATAGGCTGTTAAAACCATTAACCTCCTCATCTGTCAGAAGCAGGTTGTGAATCGCCACATCAGCGGTCACATTGAGACCTCGTTCACGGGCACTCTGAATTAATAGAACTGACTGAGCACAGGAAAGCTGGCCGAAGTGAGCCCTTACACCGGTCTCTTCAATCAGAATCAAGCAGCGTGATACCTCTATGGTTTCAGCAGCGGAAGGAATGCCGTTCAAGCCAAG
The DNA here is from genome assembly GCF_013283295.1 of Marinobacterium sp. xm-m-312. NCBI lineage: Bacteria > Pseudomonadati > Pseudomonadota > Gammaproteobacteria > Oceanospirillales > Oceanospirillaceae > Marinobacterium > Marinobacterium sp. xm-m-312. Next base: position 50,413 of record NZ_WBYS01000005.1, read on the forward strand.
ACGAGTGGCGGTGGTGCCTTCGTGCATACAACCCTCGGCAGCCAGTGCTCGATCTTCCGCTTGAAACACTACCAACAGGTCATGTGTGGCCGCGTATTCAAGCGCTCTTAGCATTACACGCGAGCTATCGATCGGGTGACGACCGTTAGTGAAACCGATACAGCCTGAGCTCGCCAGTGCATGCAGTGGCGCAAGCTGCTCGCCTTGCATTGACTGTGTCAGCGCTCCTAGCGGTAGCACTCGTGCCATACCGGCATCGGTTGCACGATCTTGTACCAGTTCAGCAACCGCTGTGCTGTCTACGACCGGTTTGGTGTTAGGTGAGGCTACCAGTGTGGTAATGCCGCCAGCAGCGGCAGCGGCAGTCTCGGATGCGATAGTCCCTTTTTGCGTTAAACCTGGTTCACGCAGATGGGTACATAGATCGATGAGACCGGGGCAGACGATCTGTCCTTCAGCATCAAACTCTTCGTCAGCAGAGAAGCCCTCTGGCGCCTCTCCTATGGCGGCGATGCGTCCTTTGACAATGTAGAGGTCATCAATTCGATCTATATTTTGTGCAGGGTCGATAATGCGCCCGCCGGCAATTTTAATCTGCACTGTTTACTCTCCTGCCTCTAATTTTTTTGCTCTCTCCGCAACCTGGCCACTCATCGCCATCGACATAACGGCCATCCTAACGGCAATGCCGTTGGTGACCTGATTCAGTATCACCGATTTAGGTCCGTCAGCTACGGAGGACGCGATTTCAACGCCTCGGTTAATCGGCCCTGGGTGCATAACGATCGCCTCAGGGTGTGCAAAGGCGAGCTTCTCCTCTGATAGGCCATAGAGTTTGAAGAACTCAGACTCGCTCGGTAACAGAGCGGAGGTCATACGCTCTTTTTGCAGACGAAGCATGATGACGACATCGGCATCACGAAGACCCTGTGCCATGTCGGTAAAAACTTTGACCCCAAGCATCTCGACATTACGCGGTAGCAGTGTACGAGGTGCGATCAGACGAATCTCGGGTACACCGAGAATCCTTAAGGCATGAATCTGTGAGCGAGCTACACGCGAATGAAGTATATCGCCGACGATCGCGACTTTTAGATGCTTAAAGCCACCTTTATGGCGACGAATAGTCATCATATCCAGCATCGCTTGGGTCGGGTGTGCGTGACGACCGTCACCGGCATTGATGATGGCGACGTTGGGTGTGACCTGGCTGGCAATGAAGTGAGCCGCACCGCTATCCGAGTGGCGAACGACAAACATATCCGAATGCATCGCTTCCAAGGTCATCAAGGTGTCTTTTAGCGTCTCCCCTTTTTTTGTGGAGCTGGTGCTGATGTTTAAATTCAGAACGTCAGCCGATAGGCGCTTAGCGGCTAGCTCAAAGGTCGACAATGTACGTGTACTGTTCTCAAAAAAGAGGTTGGCCACGGTTTTACCCCGAAGAAGCGGCACCTTTTTAACCTGCTGCTCACTCATATCCACAAAAGAGTCAGCCGTATCTAGCAGCTCTAATAGCAGTGACTCTGGCAGCCCCTCGATATCTAAAAAGTGCTTTAGCTGGCCATCTTCGGTTAGCTGCGCTTGAGTTGGGTCAGGAAAGTTAAACATGTTCGCTTCCTATTATTTGCTACGCTGACTGATGGTCAGTTCAAGGGGAGATGGGCCTGTTAGCTTTACCTGTTGATCGCTTGATAACGTCAGGGTTCCACCGATGACATCAGCTTGAATCGGCAGTTCGCGGCGTTGTAGGTCAATCAGGGTGACCAGTGTCACAGAGGCTGGACGACCAAAATCGAACAGTTCATTGAGCGCGGCTCTAGCTGTGCGACCACTCATTAACACGTCGTCAACCAAGATAATGTTGCGATCTTCGGTTGCGCTTGGCAGCTTTGAAACCCCTACTTTAGGGTTCAATCCAACGCGAGTGAAATCGTCACGATAGAAGGAGATGTCCAGCACCCCCATCTCATCCTGAATCCCCAGGTGTTGGTGAAGACGTTCAGCCAACCAAACACCGCCACTATGAATGCCAATGATGTACGGGTTATCTAAGCCGCGTGTCTCGATTAACTGCTGTGTGCTGTCACACATTCTTGTTAGGAGCTGTTCAGCGTCCAAAGTTTTACTGGTCATAATAGTCCTCAAGCCTTGCATGGCTTGGTATGCGCTGTTCTTGAAGAAACCAACCTTCTAACATCAATTGAGCGGCGATACCGTCGACAGATTCTGCACCGAAATCGGCTGATCCGCCATTCTCAAGATGAATCGATTTAGCCTCTTGAGATGTTAATCGTTCATCAAAAAGAAAGCAGGGTATTTTAGATCGTTCATGCAGGCGGTTGGCGAATTTTCTCGCTCGTCGCGCCATATCACTGATAGTGCCATCCATGTTCAATGGCAGTCCCACAACGATCGTCTTTGGCTGCCATTCAGCAATAATTTTATCGACTAAACTCCAATCGGGGATGCCATCTTTTGCAGCAATTGGATTTAGAGGTTGGGAGGTGGCTGTTAATGACTGACCAAAGGCAACACCAATTCTGCGTAAGCCAAAATCGAATCCCAGTGCGCTCTCAGTTAACTCAGTCATTGGACCTTAATTATGCGTGCCCCGCCTGTGCGGAGATTAGGTTTAGGTCGACACCCAGAGTAGACGCTGCGGATGAGAGTCTAAATTCGGGTTCAACATCGAACAGTATATCTAAATTTGCGGGTGAGCTTAACCATAGGTTCTGACACATCTCTTCATCGAGCTGCCCCGGTCCCCAGCCCGCATAACCTAAAGCGAACAGATAGTCTTCAGGCCCCTCGCCACGCGAAATGGCCTCTAGAACATCAAGGGATGTGGTTAACGTCAGTTGCTCGGGTAGGTGTAGTGAGGATTTCCAAGCTTGCTCGCCCTGTCTGTGCAGAATAAACCCATGCTCTTCAGAGACCGGTCCGCCTTGGTAAACAGGCTGATAGTTCAAGGGAGAGTTTTCAGGGAGATCGAGCTGATCAAGGATCTCATCCATAGGAATCTCATGCGGCTTATTGACCACAATCCCCATGGCACCCTCTTCATTGTGCTCACAAAGATAGATGAGGCTGTTGCTAAAGTAGTCACTCTCCAGACTGGGCATAGACATCAAGAAGTGGTGCTTGAGTAGGTTGGCATTACTCATCTCTTTCTCCTTTAACAACGTCGAATCTTTTTACACCCTCAGTGTAAGCTGAAAATGTTTCGATATCAGTACACTTGGGTATTTTTCTCAAATTTCCAAGTGCGAATGATCTCCAGTCGGTCCAGCCGCTGGCGCATCTCATTAGGGAAGGGCTCGAAGGGTGAAGCGCTCCTAACTGTCCGAACGGCGGCATCATCCAGTATTGAGTAGCCAGAACTTTTGAGGATCTCTAACTGCTTGACGCTCCCATCAGCGGCTAAAGTGACTAGCATCTGCAGACTGCCTTCAATGCCCTTGCGTCGCGCTTCGATAGGGTAGTTGAGATTACCTATCGTTTCGATTTTCTGACGCCAGCGCTCTAGATAGAGTGCATCAGCTTTGGCCAAGGTCGAAAGCGAAGTGACACGCCCCGTGCGTGAGCGACTCTCTAATTTTCGCTGCTCATCTTTTAAGCGCGCTTCCAAAGAGGCGATCTCCTCTGACGCTTTAAACAGAGCCGTTGAGTCGCCTGCTAAGGGATTCGAGGCGGTGGTCTGAATGGAATCAGTCTGTTGATTGGCTTTAAGCAGCGCTTGGGTGTTGGCTGCTAACAGCTCATTCGTCCCCGATTTCGCCTGTAGAGTACTATCGTTGACGCCCTCATCATTCGAAGGTGCCACGCCCGTTCCGGATTGTGCACTGATCTGTGCCGAGAGTTGGTTGATCTTGTCAGACCTGAACAGCGCAGGCTCAACAACACTCGCCTCTTGGTTCGTTTGTGAATCGCCCTGACCTAATTGATGATGCTGGGCTAAATAGGCTGGATCGATAGGGGCCTGTGGATCCTGATTTATCGCAAAGGTGATCTCAAGTGTTTTAGATGATTGCTCTGTTTTCAGTGCATCAAATCCGACCAAAAGTATGATCAGTGCGTGCAGAGCCAGTGCCAATACCAGCATAAAGCGCAGACGCTCATCGGCATCTGCACACCATGCAGCTGATCGATTGACCGGTTTTGGCGAGGCAGCTAAGTTCATTGCTGAGCGAGTTGCTCCTCTATGCAATCCATTAACTGCATGCCGATGTCCAAACCGAACTGATCATTGAGTTCACGAATACAGGTCGGGCTGGTGACATTGATCTCTGTTAGGTAGTCACCAATCACATCCAAGCCGACAAATAGAAGCCCTGCTTCGCGCAGTTTTGGCCCCACCTGTGCAGCAATCCAACGATCACGTTCGCTCAGTGGGCGGCCTTCGCCTCGCCCCCCTGCGGCTAGATTACCGCGAGTCTCTCCCTGACTGGGAATGCGTGCCAGTGCATAGTCGATAGGCTCGCCATTGATCATCAATATGCGTTTATCACCCTCGACAATCTCAGGGATGTAGCGCTGCGCCATAATGGTCTCTTGGCCAAATTTTGTCAGCGTCTCTATCACCACCCCTAGGTTCAAACCATCCTCTTTGATGCGGTAGATAGAGCTGCCACCCATACCATCTAAAGGTTTAAAGATGACGTCCTTATGCTCAGCATGAAAGGCTTTTAATCGCTCCTCTGAACGACTGACCAGTACCGGCGGGCAGCATTGCGGGAAGTGCGTAGCAAATAGCTTTTCGTTGAAATCGCGCAGGCTCTGAGTGCGGTTTACGATAAGTACACCGGCAGCTTCAGCAACCGCCAAAAGATGGGTGGTGTAGATGAATTCGTTGTCGAAAGGTGGGTCTTTTCGCATCAATATGACATCGAGCTCTGTTAGCGATAGATCTTGGTAGGCTTCACGTTCGAACCACTTGTTCGGGTTCATATCGACGCTAATCGGTGCCATACGAGCACGAACATCCCCATCTCTTGAGTAGAGATCGGACTGCTCCATATAGAACAGCTCCCACCCTTTCTGCTGCGCTGCCCAAAGCATCGCCAAAGAGCTGTCTTTTTTGTAGTTGATGTCGTCAATAGGGTCCATGACGATGCCCAGTTTAATGCTCATCTCTCGTTCCTTTTATGAGAAGTCGCCCCAGAGGTAATTTAGTACCGATGCCGCTGCGACGGGGGCGGTCTCTGTGCGTAATATTCGACTGCCCAGTAACCAGGGCTTAAATCCTTTTTGCAGTGCCAACTCGACTTCGCTCTCTTCTAAACCACCTTCCGGTCCAATCAGCAGTGCCACGCTGGAGGGTCTTGGCTCACTGTTCAGCGATGTGAGCTCAAGGTGTGGGTGAAGAATCAGTTTTAATTCGGCATCACACTGTTCGATCCACTCTGTCAGTGACATTGGAGCGCTAACGCTCATCGGCTTAGCCCGAAAACTCTGTTCGCTGGCGCTGATCGCGATCTGCTGCCAGTGAGCGGATCGCTTCTCTTGGCGATCGGCTGTTAGTTTGACCTCGGAACGATCCGTGAAAAGGGGGGTCAGGCTTTGTACTCCCAACTCTGTCGCTTTTTGCACGGCATAGTCCATGCGTTCACCGCGCGAAAGTCCCTGCCCAATATGAATGTCGATCGGGGATTCGCGATCATTCGGGTCGGCCGCAATGATCCGCACACTGGATTCACGCTTTGCCACGCTCGATAGCTCGGCCTGATAGTCAAAACCATCACCATTGAATAGTACGAGTTTGAACCCTTGCTTCATACGCAACACTTTCACTAGGTGATTGTGAGCGGCTTCTGGCAGTTCAATTTCTGTTCCGGTGCTCAGTGGTAGGTCTAGGTAGACACGGGGTATTCGCATACTGATTCTCTGGTTACTCTGCCACTGATTATGCCATGACAATTAGGGTGCGTCAGGCTGGATTTAGACACAAAAAAGGGCAGGCTTTCGCCTACCCTTAGCCACTATTAGTTGGCGATTAGACGCCTGCAGCTGATTTTAACGCGTCTGCTTTATCGGTCTTCTCCCATGGGAAGGCCGTGAAGGTGTCATCACCAACGGTCATCTCAAATGGATCACGACCAAAGTGACCGTATGCCGCTGTCTGGCGGTACATAGGGTGCAGTAGATCTAGCATGTTTGTGATTGCGTACGGGCGCAGATCAAAGGTCTCGCGAACCAACTCGATGATCTTCTCATCCGAGATCTTGCCAGTGCCGAAGGTGTTGATTGAAACTGAGGTCGGTTCTGCAACACCAATCGCGTAAGAGACTTGAATCTCACAACGATCTGCAAGGCCTGCAGCGACGATATTCTTAGCCACATAGCGACCTGCATACGCCGCCGAACGGTCCACTTTTGATGGATCCTTGCCAGAGAACGCCCCACCACCGTGACGTGCCATGCCGCCGTAGGTATCTACAATGATCTTACGACCCGTCAGACCACAGTCACCGACGGGACCACCGATAACAAATTTACCGGTTGGGTTGATGTGCAGCTTAGTGCCAGCATGCAGTAGATCAGCTGGCAGAACATGCTTGATGATCAGCTCCTGAACCGCTTCCTGAAGATCTTTCTGGGTGACATCTGGATTGTGTTGCGTCGAAAGAACAACAGCATCAATCGCGACCGGCTTACCGTTTTCGTAACGACAAGTCACCTGAGATTTCGCGTCTGGACGCAACCAAGGCAGCAAGCCTGATTTGCGGGCTTCTGCTTGGCGCTCTACAAGACGATGGGCAAAGGTAATTGGAGCAGGCATTAGAACATCGGTTTCGTTCGACGCGTAGCCGAACATCAAACCCTGGTCACCGGCGCCTTGATCTTCAGGTTTTGCACGATCGACGCCCTGAGCGATATCCACAGACTGTTTACCGATGATGTTGATCACACCACAGGTATCACCATCGTAACCCACATCTGAAGAGGTGTAGCCGATGTCATTAATCACGTCACGAACAAGATCTTCAAGATCAATCCAAGAGGTGGTGCTGATCTCACCAGAGACAATCGCAACCCCGGTTTTCACCATGGTCTCACACGCCACTCGTGCGTACTTGTCCTCTTTTAAAATCGCGTCTAAAACTGCATCAGAGATCTGATCGGCAATCTTATCTGGGTGCCCTTCTGAAACTGATTCAGAGGTGAAAATCGAATATTCGCTCATGAGTAAATCCTATGGGTTAGGTCGAGCCGCACATGCACAGCTCTCAAAATGTGGCAGCCATTGTAACCGGTTAAGAGTCGAGTTCTAAGTAAAAAGAGCTCTACTTCGATGAAACCTTTGATCATTACCCATGAAATTGAGTCATTTTAGCTAATGTCATTTGAATCTAAGCCCCGTCTGCGAGAGAATTTACCCCTCAATTTTTAATACCCCCCGCAGGAGTAGATTAATGTCATCTCGCCGTGAGTTAGCCAATGCGATCCGCGCATTGAGCATGGATGCTGTTCAAAAAGCCAAATCTGGTCACCCAGGTGCCCCAATGGGTATGGCGGATATTGCCGAAGTACTCTGGAATGAGTTCATGAAGCACAACCCAAGCAACCCTCACTGGTTTGATCGCGACCGTTTCGTACTGTCAAACGGCCACGGTTCGATGCTGATCTACTCGTTGTTGCACCTAACCGGTTACGACGTCAGTGCAGAAGATCTGGCTAACTTCCGCCAACTGCATGCTAAAACGGCGGGTCACCCCGAGTATGGTTACTGCCCAGGTGTAGAGACGACGACCGGTCCATTGGGTCAAGGTATCACTAACGCCGTTGGTATGGCTGTCGCTGAGAAGACACTTGCGGCTCAATTCAACCGCCCTGGTCATGAGATTATCGATCACCACACCTACGCATTCATGGGTGATGGCTGCCTGATGGAAGGTATCTCACACGAAGCTTGTTCACTAGCGGGTACTCTGGGTCTTGGCAAACTGATCGCATTTTGGGATGACAACGGCATCTCGATTGACGGTGAGGTTGAAGGTTGGTTCAGCGATGACACGCCTGCACGTTTTGAAGCTTACGGCTGGCAGGTGATCCGTGGCGTTGATGGTCACGATGCGGAACAGATCATTGCTGCTGTTGAAGCCGCTCAAGCGAACGAAGATCAGCCAACGTTGATCTGCTGTAAAACAATCATCGGCTTTGGTTCACCCAACAAGCAGGGCAAAGAGGATTGTCACGGTGCACCTTTAGGTGACGACGAGATCGCGTTGGCTCGCCAAGAGTTGAACTGGCCACACGCCCCATTTGAGATCCCAGAAGAGATCGCAGAGGGTTGGGATGCACGTGAAGCGGGCAGCGTTCTTGAAAACGAGTGGAACGAACGCCTTGCAGAGTACTCTGAAGCCTTCCCAGAGCTTGCTGCGGAGTTGATGCGTCGCCTATCGGGTGAATTGCCTGCCGATTTCTCTGAAAAAGCGGATGCATGGATTGCTGAAGTAGCTGAAAAGGGTGAGACCATCGCGTCTCGTAAGGCTTCGCAAAACGCTCTTAACTCACTGGGACCTATCCTGCCAGAGTTCTTAGGTGGTTCTGCCGACCTAGCAGGTTCTAACCTAACACTGTGGTCTGGCTCTAAAGCGATCACTGCAGAAGATGCGAGCGGTAACTACCTGCACTACGGTGTGCGTGAGTTCGGTATGAGTGCGATCATGAACGGCATCGCACTGCACGGTGGTTTCATCCCATACGGTGCGACCTTCCTAATCTTTATGGAGTACGCTCGTAACGCGGTTCGTATGGCGGCTCTGATGAAGCAACGCGCTATCTTTGTTTACACTCACGACTCTATCGGTCTGGGTGAAGATGGTCCTACTCACCAACCGGTTGAGCAGGTAGCTAGCCTGCGTATGACGCCTAACATGGAGACATGGCGCCCTTGTGACGCGGTTGAATCCGCTGTGGCTTGGCGTAACGCGGTTGAGCGTGCCGATGGTCCAAGTTCATTGATCTTCTCGCGTCAGAATTTGCCGCACCAATCTCGCAGTGGTGATCAGATCGCAGCGATCTCTAAAGGTGGCTACATCTTGCAAGATTGTGCCGGCACACCGGATCTAATCCTAATCGCGACAGGTTCTGAAGTTGAGTTGGCTATGGCATCAGCCGAAGCACTGACAGCAGAAGGCAAAGCGGTTCGCGTAGTCTCTATGCCATCAACTGATCGTTTTGATGCTCAGACTGCTGAGTACAAAGAGTCTGTTCTACCGGCTGCGGTTACAGCTCGTGTAGCGATTGAGGCGGGTATTGCAGACTTCTGGTACAAGTACGTTGGCTTTGGTGGCGCGATTGTTGGTATGGAATCCTTTGGTGAATCTGCACCGGCTGGCGAGCTCTTCAAGCACTTCGGCTTCACGGTAGAGAATGTTAAACAGAAGGCGCTAGCCCTCGTTTAAGTTGATCACGCTGGTTTTTAACCGGCGTTTTACTCTCTGAGAGGTGAGATGAGCTACCGAATAGCGATTAACGGTTATGGTCGAATTGGGCAGTGTCTGCTCAGGGCTCTGTTTGAGCGTGGCTTAGAGACTAAGCTTCAACCCATTGCGATTAATGAGTTGGCTGAGCCTGAGACGGTCTCCTATTTGACGCGTTATGACACGACGCATGGCCGCTTCCCGGCACAGGTGTCTCTTAAAGATGATCAGCTAGTTATTCGTGACCACGCCATCCAAATCTTAAATACTCCCAAGCCCGACCAACTCCCTTGGCGTGAAATGGGTATTGATCTGCTGATGGAGTGTTCAGGCTCGTTCAGTGACCGTCAAACAGCTGAGTTGCATCTGAAGCAGGGGGCCAAACGCTTGCTCTTTTCACAGCCCGCCACGGCTGAGGTAGACGCTACCGTTGTGTTTGGCTTAAACCAAGATTCAATAAACGTGAATCATAAAGTGGTCTCAGCCGCCTCCTGTACGACCAATTGTGTGATACCTATATTAGATCAGCTCGATAGGCATTTTGGCATTGAGCAGGGTGTGACCACGACGATTCACTCGGCGATGAATGATCAGCCAGTGATCGATGCCTACCATCACACCGATTTGCGACTAACCCGCAGTGCTCTGCAGTCGATTATTCCTGTGGATACAGGGTTAGCAAAAGGGATCGATCGCTTATTGCCGTCGTTGGAAGGGAAATTTAAGTGCCTCCATTTACGTGTGCCAACCCTTAATGTCTCACTGATGGATATGTCGATCAGCTTAGAGCGCGATACCACTGAAGAGGAGATTAACCAACTCTTCAAATCGCTCTCTGAAGGGCCGTTAAAAGGGTTGTTGGGATACACAGAGGAGCCGCATGCATCGACCGACTTTAACCACGACAGTCGCTCAGTCGTTGTTGATGGCACTCAGACGCGATTGTCCGGCAAGCGTTTACTGAAGCTGGTCTGCTGGTTTGATAATGAGTGGGGCTTTGCCAACCGCATGTTGGATATTGCTGAGCATTGGCTCGCACTGAAACAGAATTAATTTAATGATTGGAGAATAACAATGAACGTAAAACTGATGAAAGATTTGGATCTTGCAGGGAAACGCGTATTGATTCGTGAAGATCTGAACGTTCCTGTTAAAGATGGCAAAGTGACTTCCGATGCTCGTATTCGTGCGTCACTACCGACTATTCAGCTAGCGCTAGAAAAGGGTGCGACAGTGATGTTGATGTCACACCTTGGTCGTCCAACCGAAGGCGAATATGAAGAGCAGTATTCACTAGCACCCGTTGCGACCCACTTAGCAGGTCTGTTGGGTCGAGATGTTCCACTGATCAAGGATTGGGTTGATGGTGGCTTTTCAGTAGAGCCAGGTCAGGTCGTTCTTCTGGAGAACGTGCGTTTTAACGCGGGCGAGAAGAAAGATAACGAAGAGCTATCTAAGAAGATGGCCGCGCTTTGTGATGTCTACGTCATGGATGCTTTTGGTACCGCGCACCGCGCACAAGCATCAACTCACGGTGTGGCACGTTTTGCACCTATCGCCTGTGCAGGCCCACTGCTAGCGAATGAGCTTGAAGCTTTGGGTAAAGCGCTTGATAACCCAGCACGTCCATTGGTGGCGATCGTGGGTGGTTCAAAAGTATCTACTAAGCTTGAAGTACTTAACTCACTCTCTGAGAAGTGTGATCAGCTCATCGTTGGTGGCGGTATCGCCAACACCTTCTTGGCTGCAGCGGGCAAACCCGTTGGTACGTCACTGCATGAAGCCGATCTTATTGATACTGCGAAAGCGTTAATGGCTCGCTGTGAAATTCCAATTCCATCGGATGTCGTGACAGCGACTGAGTTTGCAGAGAGTGCGGAAGCGATTACGAAGTCAGCAGACGACGTCGCCGACAATGAAATGATCTTGGATATTGGTCCAGAGACTGCGGGACAGTTGGCACAAGTATTGCAGAATGCCGGTACCATCATCTGGAACGGTCCAGTAGGCGTGTTTGAATTTGATCAGTTTGGTAACGGTACGGAAGCGTTATCAAGAGCGATTGCTCAAAGTAACGGCTTCTCGATTGCAGGTGGCGGTGATACTTTAGCGGCAGTAGATAAATATTCTATTGCAGATGATGTATCCTACATCTCAACAGGTGGTGGTGCTTTCCTAGAGTTTGTTGAAGGTAAGGTACTGCCTGCAGTTGCAGTGCTTGAAGCACGCGCTAACGGTTAACAGCAAACGATTAATAGCAAATAGGTAAAAAATGGCTCTTATTTCAATGAGACAGCTGCTCGATCATGCAGCAGAGTATGGCTACGGCATTCCAGCGTTCAACGTGAATAACCTGGAGCAGATGCGTGCCATTATGGAAGCAGCTGATCGTGCCGATGCCCCTGTCATCGTGCAGGCCTCTGCCGGTGCACGTAAGTACGCGGGTTCTAACTTCCTTCGCCACATGATCTTGGCAGCGATTGAGGAGTTTCCACACATTCCTGTCTGTATGCACCAAGATCACGGCACAAGCCCAGCAGTGTGTCAGCGCTCCATTCAACTAGGCTTCTCATCGGTCATGATGGACGGTTCACTGGGTGAAGATGGTAAGACACCGACCGACTACGACTACAACGTTGATGTGACTCGTCGTACCGTTGAGATGGCTCACGCATGTGGTGTCTCTGTTGAGGGCGAGCTTGGCTGTCTGGGTTCACTTGAAACGGGTGAAGCCGGTGAAGAGGACGGTATCGGTGCTGTCGGTAAACTTAGCCACGACCAGATGCTGACTGACCCAGAAGAGGCTGCGCAGTTTGTTAAGGCGACTCAGGTCGATGCGCTTGCCATTGCAGTGGGTACTTCACACGGTGCTTACAAGTTCACTCGTCCACCAACAGGTGACATTCTTGCCGTTGATCGTATTCGTGCGATTCACGAACGTATTCCAGGTACTCACCTTGTTATGCACGGTTCATCTTCCGTGCCACAAGAGTGGCTAGAGGTGATCAACCAGTTTGGTGGTGAGATTCCTGAAACTTACGGTGTTCCGGTTGAGCAGTTGGTTGATGGTATCAAGCACGGCGTGCGCAAGGTCAACATCGACACCGATCTTCGTCTAGCGTCGACCGGTGCTGTGCGTAAGTTCTTGGCTGAAAATACCGCTGAATTTGACCCACGTAAGTATCTAGCGAAAACGATTACAGCGATGTCTGATATCGCTTACGCGCGTTACGATGCTTTTGGTGCGGCGGGCAATGCTAGCAAGATCAAAGCGATCAACCTTGAAGATATGACAGAGCGTTACCTCTCAGGTGAACTGGACGCAAAAGTGAATTAATCCAAGTTCACTGGATATCAAGGAGGCTTAGGCCTCCTTTTTTGTCTCTAGTGTATGGATTCTGTATGCAACTTACTCCAGGGCTCGGTGATGTCGTACCAGATGACCGCACTGAAATACTCCATCTGTCCCGCTTCTAGCTGCTCATAGTTCACTTCAAAACTGTGTAGCGTTTGTAGGCCCTGTTGGTGGGTATGATGATCGACGATCTGAAGGGATTGCCACTCTCGCTGCAGTCCCATCTTGCGCAGGTGTTCACCCAGTAACTCCAGTAGATCAGAGTTGCCATTGATCGTTGAAGAGTAGACGACGAAAGGGGTCTCTGGCCAGCCTGTCCCCTCGGTTATGTTGAGCTGATAATCGGTTGTTCTGCGCATGATCTGATCCTTAATTGAATATAGTTACGTTTCATCACGCTGAATCGATTGGCGCAATGATAGAATACCGTCATAACCGAACGATGGAGCCATAAGATGGACAGCAAAACCCCCTTCTACTCAATGACGCCTGACCGAGTCATCGATGCGGTCGAGTCACAGGGGTGGCTGAGTGATTTCCGTATTCTTGAGCTAAACAGTTACGATACACCTAACGTGTACACATAAAAATAGAACACCTAACGTGATAGTCTATATGTACATAATACATATGGGCTATTACATCAATGCGATCAGACAAGCGATCAAAAGAAGCGTTAAACTCAAGCGCACATCTCTCATACATTGATGTGTTTGTCCCGTCCGAGGTCTCACTAGAGAGCGAAGGCAGCAAGCAGGTTGGTCACTTCTCGCCGTTTCGTTACCACGACCTCTCCATCCAATTGTCACCCATTGAAGACGGGGTCGTCCGCAAGTTCCCAATTATCCTGCGCGGTGACAGAGAGCCATGGGATCTGGGCAATCTGTATCTGATACGCAAATTTACAGAGATGGCCAAGGTTGAGCCGCCGAGTGTTTCAACTATTCAGTCTATCGCTAAGCACCTAACGATGTATTTGCGCTGGATCGAGCACCAGCAGTCTGAAGGTCGTGCCATGCATGAACTGTTCCTTCCAAAAGAAGCGGAGCAGCGCTGCACCTGGTCGTACTACCGCTACCTCAGAAAATTGTTGCGCATGGGGCAGGACTCTCCAATCTCAGTAGGTGTTGCAAAAGCACGAATGCAAGCGGTGGTCGGTTTCTATCGCGGCCTTTCTCTTTATAAATTAGTGGCGGAAACAGCCCTAGAAAACCCGCCTTATGAAGGCAAACTAGTCGGTATCCCCGTTGTGAATTCTTCGGGCGTTCAGTTCATGAAAGCGGTAGAGACAACGAACTTTGCCTTTCGTGTTTCCAGACGTGATCAAATCGGCACCCTCAAAGACGGCGGTAATTTAAGACCGTTGAGCGAAGAGGATCAGACGCTCATTTTGGAGTATCTGGCGAAATCGGATAATCGAGTCTTTCAGTTGATGTGTCTTGTTGCGCTCTACACAGGTGCGCGTATACAGACGGTATGCACACTGCGCATGCGTGACATTGACAGTTTGATGGAGCAGCGCTCTCGTAACGGCGAGGTACTACTCAATATCGGCGAGGGCACAGGCGTCGATACTAAGAATCAGAAGAAATACCGCCTGCATGTGCCTATCCAGTTACGCGATATGCTGCGTGATTACATGGAGTCAGACGAACATCAGGAGCGCAGAGCCATTAGCTTCTACGGCGACTCACGCGACAACTATTTGTTTCTCGCGAGGAACGGGTCGCCTTTCTATACGAGCCTAAAGGAGCAATCTGATCGTCAGGACAGCAAGTACAGCCAGCGAATAACTGCCAAAGACCGTGTGACGTTCACTGTTCAGGAGGGCAATGCGGTAAGGAACTACCTAGGTCGTCTGATCCGTGATATCCGCCGCGATCATCCTGTCTTTAACGCGTTTAGATTCCATGATTTCCGTGCCACATACGGAATGAACTTCGTAAGGGATGCGGATACGTCGGGCGTGAAGGACGTGCGTCACGAACTCAAAGCGCGCATGGGTCACTCGAATTTCGAGACAACGCAAGCCTACCTCAAATTCGATGAGGAGAACGAGTCTGTAAAAGAGGCCATCGCTTATCACCATGACCGCATCAACAGCCGTCTAAAGGATTTTAACTAATGATATCTAATCCCGCTGTGTACACGCTGCCTGATTTGCAAACACTCCCATTAGGTGAATTCGATGTGGCTCCAGAATTCACGCCTGATACTTTGGTAATTGATCAGAAGACTAGAGGTTCAACTCGTTACGCACGCCCTTACCGCGTCTGTTATCTCGACCGTCGTAACCTTGATGCAACGGTGTCCAGTACAAAAGAGCTTCAGAAGGTCAATCTGCTGAGCCTGTGCTCACAGCGCACTACGTTGATGGCCAAGGTGTGCAAAGCGCTGCTTGAAGGTCACTCGAATATGCCTAGCTTCATTCATATTGAGAAAGCTCTCACTTGGATTGATACGAAAGGTCGTAGTCACGATCTATCTGAGCAAGAGGCGGCACGACAGCTCTACATTGACTACACCGAGCACCTTCGATATCGATTGCGTCTATCGAACGTTGGGCAAATGAAAACAGAGGCCGAGGGTTCTATATGCTATCCGACCGCTAGCATTTACCAGAGAGCGTTGCGCTATCTGTGCGCGTTAGCGCTGAGTACTGATAATGCTGTTGTGGAAGGATGGGCAATTAAGATCCCTCAGAAAAAACAATCTGACAAGGAAGTGCCTGCGCCCGCCTCGACTTCGGACGATCACAACTTAGCCCATGCGATGCATGCGCGAATCTTTGACGGTCTGGCCGACGCGATAGTAAACCAAACTGCACCGCCAGTTGTGATTGAGCTACAGGATCTGGGGTTTGATGACCTGATTTACTACTCGCAGGCGGCCAACAACCACAACGGTTGGACAAACAATGGGCGTACCGACTGGATGCCCTATTTCTACCGTCGCGAGGGGGTGTTCGAGGGAACGTCAAAAGATTTCAATGCGCTGTTGGTGCAGCATAGCATTGAGCCTATTGGTACCAAGAACTTTAAACGTAAGCAGGATGAGAATCGCCAGTTTAGTGAAGGGCAACTGATTAGAATAGCCAACGAAGCGGCTCGGCATTTTGGTTATCTTTTGCTGGCGGAGGCAGGCAACAATGCCGCGCACCTCGCCAGTGTGGATTGTAGTCAGATACGTTTAAACAAAGCACTTGGGCTTGCCCAAATGCGTGCAATCAAGGGCCGTGCAGGGTACGAAAATCAAAGCCAATATGTCGATGTTCGTTTTGCTCAAACAACCTGGAAAAAATATCTTAGGTTGCGCCAATGGATGAGTGCGAAACTAGCGCATCCACCCAAACGGGGCGTTTTCCTTATACCTAATAGAAAAAATTTGGAGCCCTACCGATTTTTGAAGCACTCCGAGATGTCCGCGCTTGCGCTGTGGCCAGAAGGTGCGCCTACAAAGGCAACACGTGCATCTCGCAAGCATCGGACGGTTAATCTGAAGAAGGCCTCGGGAAACAACGTTGCATTGGTCTCCGCGCTTCAATCCGCAACCCCTCAAACCATCGAATCCCACTACGCCTATGAAAGCTGCCTAGAAGCGGCCAAAGCAATGAGTGAATATTTTAAACTGCAAGCGGAGTCAGCACAGCATCGCTATAACGGTGTGGCACCTGTGCGAGTCATTGATGGTGGCAAGACAATCAGCTCAGGCATCTGTGATGAGAATGAACTGAGCGGCCCCAAAGCGATTGACGGCGTTGTAGATCCTAGCTTGCAGCCGCGTTGCGGTGCGCCCGTCACCTGCATCTTCTGCATTCACTTTGGCCTGCACGCTGACGACACGGATCTAATACAGCTACTCACAATGAAACGTTGGATTGAAGTGCAGAGCCGACAGTTCTCAAGCTCAATTGATGAATACTTCGTTAAGTTTGCGCCCTATCAGAATCGTATTGATCAAATTTTGGCGGATGTTCATGACTACAGTGACGGTTTTTCACAGCGCCTGAAAGATGCAAGAGCGCGGTTTGAGCGAGGTGAGCAAGATCATTACTGGGGTTCAAAAATCAACGCGTTGCTCGATATACAGGAGGTTTAAGATGGATTTCGACTTCCGCTGTATCGACGAAAAACTTGACTACAGTCCCGATAGCACTGGAGAGATAAAGAGCACGGGAATTGATCCTGAATTCGTAATCGCTCGCAATACCGAAAGAAAGGTGATAAGCCGATTCAAGGATGACTCATGGGATTACACCCCTTACGGGGCGTTGAGCAAGATTTGGTTTGATTCGTGGTGGAGTAGCGAGAAAGGTCCGATGGATGGGCTGGCCCGCACACTCACGGATGAGATTAAAAGCCTTCACTGGCTTAGTGGCTTCGAGACGACGAGCAATGCGGGTCGCTCGCGGGGATTGGCTTACCTAGCAGGCATAATACAACCGTTGCGCGCAATCGCCAAAATGTGCCATCTACTTGGAATTTCGTTGGCCGAGGCTGAGCACAGTCCTCATTTTCAAGTGGGTTTGCGCACATCCATCGCAAATGCGCGTGAGGGTTTCAAAGATTCAATACGATTGGATGGTTTACTGAAAGACCTGAATTACTGGCAGGGCGTTGAAAAAATCACCTGCAATGTTCCGCGTATCGTACCGGAAGCGGATCTTTCCGATGTTCTCGCGCTATGCAAAAAATCGCATAACCGTAAGCTTGAACGCAGAGACCCAACGCCATTAGTGCCGACCCGCTTATTCGGTAAGTTGATTGGTGGTGCTTTGGCACAGATGGAGGCGGCCCAGCCGTATTTGCCGCGTCTAGAGGCGCTTATTCAGGCCGTGTACGCCGACCCGTTGCTCTGGGTGTGCGATAGTCATTCGTATATGGTAGGCCTTAAGCGGGTGAAGAGGGTTTATCCAGACAAAGTCTTTCCTGCTTGGAGCAAACGCGCTAATGAGCCAACGAGCCCCGAAGGTGTGCTTGCGCGGTTTGGGCTGACGGACTATGCCGAACAACACATGCAGTTTGAAGATTTTAGAGATATCGAGGAGCATATCAGCCACCTGCAAGGACTCTGTGTACTGCTCATTCACGCGTTTACCGGGATGCGTACAAGCGAGGTGCGGGTTATGCCCCACGAGCCCGTTGTGCATGGGTTTGCAAAAGGGTTTGGGGACTTGCCAGTGGTGGTGTCGCACTTGAAGAAATTCACGGACAAGGGCAACTATAGCAAACCGTTGGTATGGGCGACTGCAGAGCAGGGTCTATACGCTGTTAAAATCGCTCAACAGATTGCCCGTTTGAATTGGTTTCGCAACCGTCCAGCGGATGCGCCGCTTCCCAGTAATCTGCCGTTGTTTATTGCACCGCGCATCAACCGAATCGACAACAGAGGCCACTATCCAATCCCAATAGCCACACGGATTTCAGAAACAAGCAATTGGCGCTCTCTTGCGGCTTCCTTGGAGTTGGTGATTGAGGATGAAGACATGGAGGAGTTGGCCGTGTTTGATGCGTTTCGGGGCTGGGACGAGAAGCCTGAATTTGCTGTCGGCAAACTGTGGCCGCTTGCGTCGCACCAGTTACGTCGCTCCGTAGCGGTCTACGCCAGCCGCTCGGGTATGGTGTCGCTCCCCACGCTGAAAACCCACTTCAAACACCTCTCTGAGGTCATGACTGCCGTGTACGCTGAGGGGTGTTCCTTTGCTGAGAACTTCTTGATGGATGGGGAGGGTAAGCCGATTGACGACGGCTCGGTGCTTTTCAACTTCAGAGAGTCGGTCGCATTCAACGTGAGTGTACGGTTTCATGAGCAAGTGATTGAGTCTCAAACCCCACTCTATGGCCCTCGGGGCGCAGAGTTCCAGCGTGCAAAAGAGTCGGGTGCTCTACCTAAGATGTTTGAGAGTCGTGAAGAGACTCAGAAAGCCGTCAAACAAGGGAAATTAGCCTACAAAGAGACCCCTGTGGGCGGGTGCGCGCTGAAGGGCAGTTGCCCGCATTTCGCGGTGGATGTGGTACTTCCCTGTACCTCGAACTGTAAAGACGCGATCCTCATGCCCGAGAAGCTTGAGGTGTACGTCGACAGTCTACGGTATGACATGGAGGCGCATTCGCCGAATAGTCGCCCCTATAAACTCATTGCCGCCGAGATTGATTACGTCACAAAAACCTACTTAGAACCCGAGGAGATGGACGCATGACTATGAGTGCAACGGTGAAGGAGTACTTCGCTGCGCTTGAGCGCCTCAAGCAGAACAAGCCGCAAGTTATCGAGAAAGGCAGTCCGATTAACAAGGACACAGTAGCTATGGAGGCAGGTCGTAAAAGGGGTTCGATCCGTAATCGACCTGGTTTTGAGTTGCTCCTCGAAGCGATTGAGCAGGCAGGCGCACAGCCGCGCCCTGAGGCTAAAAAGCGCGTCGCAGTGAACCCTAAGCAAACAGCCGAGATCGAATTACTGAAGCGTGACCTCGATGTGGCACGGAGTCGCTACATGTCATTGCTGTACCTCAATGCTGAGATGGCAAAAACCATACGCAGGCTCGGCGGTGATGTGCCGCGATTTGGTGGCGTGACGGACATCAGCATCGACCCTAAAAGTACCGATGTACCGTTCTGACGGATGTGGTGCCCATCAGGCCGAAGGCATAGCCCACACTCGGACTTTTTCAGAACGGTTACAGTCGGTGGGCGTTGCCCGCCACAGGCGGCTCCGGTAATTTTTAAACATATGAGTCCGTGAGGGCACTGCCCTCACCTGCTGTTTAACCTTGCGGTGCCACGGCCGAAGTAACGAAGTTATAGACCGATTTTTGCGGTTGTATCTTCGCGCCGTAATTATCTGGTTCACCGTCTCAGAACGGCACTTAGGCGTCATTTGAGCACTAAGCGTATCCGGGCCGATTAAGTCCGTTTGATGTACTTATGTAGCGAGCCGCGCGTCACCGCTGCTTGAATATTGCTGATCAAATCTTCTTTCAGATAGGGCTTACCGATAACAGAGTCGAAACCCGCTGCAAGATATTGTTCAATATCCTCTTTCATAACATTGGCAGTACATGCGATAACGGGTTTGTCGTAGTTCGCGGCCTTCAAAGCACTCAACGCCCCCAGACCATCCTTCACCGGCATCTGGATATCCATAAACACTAGATCGAACTCTTCATTCAACGCTTTCTCCACCCCGATCTCACCGTTTACGGCTTCAATGATCTCAAACGGATAGGTTTTGAGAAGCGCATTAAAAATAAGGCGGTTAGTCGTCACATCTTCGACTAAGAGAATACGTGCCGGTTTTATTTCGGTGATAGTCTCACCCTGCTCCTGGTCGGCGGTAGGCTGCTGGGTGGCAGGTAGTGTGAGTTTCACAGTGAATCGTGTTCCCTCGCCAAGCTTAGAATCCACAGAGATCGAACCATTCATCAACTCGACCAGTCGTTTGGTGATCGCCAGACCAAGCCCCGTGCCTGCTCGCTCAGTCGTACGACTCGCCTCGGCCTGCTCAAATGCTTCGAACACACTCTCGAGCTTGTCAGCAGGAATACCTACCCCGGTATCTTCGATGACGATGATAACTTCACTGTTTTGGTTACCAATGTCTACCGACAGAGAGACTGTGCCCTTGTCAGTGAATTTAACCGCGTTGGATAAAATGTTTCGCAATATCTGGCTTAAGCGCGTCGTATCGATCAAACGGTTTCCCTGACGCGCATGAGCGGAGCAGTGAGTCTCCAACTTAATGCACTTTTTACGAGCCTGAGCGGCCAGTTCGGACGATACCATACCTACCGTGTCGCACAGACGAGCGGGCTCCGGATAGAGGCTCACCTTGCCTTCGTTGATTTTAGAGATATCCAGAATATCGTTAATAATCCCCAGCACCGAGTGATAGCTCTGCATTGCAACATTGGTGTAACGAACCACAGTCTCTCGGTCTTCAGGGTGCGCCCCGACCACCTGAAGTGAGCCAAATATCCCATTGAGCGGTGTGCGAATTTCATGTGACATGTTGGCCAAAAAGTCAGACTTAGCGGCATTTGCACGCTCTGCAATTAGTTTTGCCTGCTGCAGCTGATCACGAGTTTCGATTAATTCTTGATACATTTTATCGCGCTCGACTGCACTAAACAGTGCCCAATACAGCTCCCCATGTCTTAATCGTACATTAGCAAGGATCGGCAAGCGCGCGCCACCGCGGCCAAGCAGCATCAATTGCAACTCAGTGTGCTCACCCTCATCCAGCAGTTTCGGGTATACATAGCTATCCAAAAAGATCAGTGAGGCTTTAGTGAGAAGTTTATCCAGACCGAGGCCAACCACCTGCTCAATCTCATACCCGAGTATCGACGCGACGTAATCATTAGCATATGAAAGTCGTCTGTCCTCAAGGCCACTCACCATTAGCCCACCGGGAAACCGATCATCCACTATTCAGCCTTTAAAAAGTTATAAATTTCATGGGACACTTCTACTGGATGTGTCATGTGTAGGCAGTGACCGTTTGCCTCCAAGAGAACGAGCTTGGAGTTAGGTATGTTTTTATGCACGTATTCACCAATTTGCTGACTCGCCAGTGCATCGTTAGCACTCTGCAGTATCAGACTGGGAATTGGGCACTTTCGTAAGTCCTCTCTGTGGTCAGAGAAGAAAGTAGCTAGCGCAAAGGGCTTGAGGTAAGTCGGGTCAGTTGAGCAAAAACTGTCGGTGAGTTCAGTAACCATCGCTTCACCGTTCGTCGCCCCCATTACCACCGGGGCTAGGTAGTTAGCCCAACCAACATGGTTCTTATCCATAAGGTTAATTAACTCTTCGAGATCAGCACGCT
This sequence comes from Marinobacterium sp. xm-m-312, assembly GCF_013283295.1. NCBI lineage: Bacteria > Pseudomonadati > Pseudomonadota > Gammaproteobacteria > Oceanospirillales > Oceanospirillaceae > Marinobacterium > Marinobacterium sp. xm-m-312. The sequence goes on from NZ_WBYS01000005.1 coordinate 72,016, forward strand.
CAAAACCACCCTCATAGTGCGGCGGGAAATTGAGAAAACATGGCGAAGGGCAGACCAGTACAAGACTACTGAAAAGCTCAGGCCGCTTTATGGAGGCCAGCATGCCAATGATTGCACTGACAGAGTGCCCCACAAAACAGACCTCTTTAAGATCAAGCGCATCACAGATCTCAATTACATCCTCAGCATAGCCGTGTAGATCTGAGTAGCGCGTGGAGTCGAACTGCGTCACATCGGACCTGCCACAGCCCGTGTAATCAAACAGTACCAAGCGTGCGTCGTTCTTTATATGTGGTTCCAGAAACCTCCACATAGTCTGATCACAGCCAAATCCATGAGCAAGTAAGAACGTTCGCGAGCCCTCCCCAGATACATTGACGTTATTACGCTCCAAAACTGAATGGGCAATTGAGATGTTCATGATAACTATGTCCTTTTATATCAAGCAGAGAACCACTGATGCCATGATGCCATGATGCCATGATTTTCAAAAGCGTATATAAAACAGTTAAAGACGGTAAACCGTAATTTAATAACGGTTGAATCATTGAAGGGGTTTCAGACATCTTTCTGGTCTTTGAGTTGCTGGCGAGCATGCTCATAAACTCTCTTGAATAGTGAACCTGCCAAACCACTTAAACCAGCTCTGCTCACTATTCCACATCCTTTGACAGTAACAGAAACTGCGGCATTTAGGGAATATTCTTATATCAATTTAGACTAATGATAATTGGCTGAAATGTCGCGTAAGGATCGTATTTACCAATATCAACACATCCAAATCATCCGTCGCTATTGCAATGGCGCCGGATGGGTCAAAGCGTATTCAATGCTGTCTCGCAACTCGTCTTCCGATGCTGTCTTGTCCAAAACACCTCGAATCCCACGTGTAATCAATACTGACAGGGTACCTTGATCAATCTCTGAACTGTAAGCGAGAACAGGAATATTTCGAGTACCCGGCAGGCTTTTCAGAAGCTCCAGCACCTCGGACCCGTCCACATGTGGCATACGTACATCCAGCAGAATCAATGAGGGCTGAAGCCTCAGCGCCTGCGCGAGTGCCTCATTGGGATCGGTACAACTGTGGAGGTGAAAGTCGGAGCCCAGCATCTGATGCAGTGCAGCGTGCGCGAGCGGATCGTCATCGATGTATAAAATCGATCCCTTAGTCATTTGCGGGCTCCGTATTTAAGCGAGTCAGTTCGTCGAGTAACTTCTCAATTGTAATCGGTTTGGCAATGACACCACTGGCGCCAACCGCGAGCAAACGATCCGTCTCTGCCCCTACTACCGCTGCGGTTACGCCAATAATTGGGCCAGCGTAGCCCTCTGCTCTGAGAGCCGATGTAAAGCCATATCCGTCCAACTGCGGCATCATAAGATCCGTCAATACAAGATCAAATGCACCGTCTGACTCTTTAAACGCATCTAACGCACTTTGCCCGTTTTCATGGCATTCGATCGTTGCTCCCTGCTTGATCAATGCTTTTTCGGTTAGCATGCGCAACATCCTGTCATCTTCTGCAAATAGCACTCGGTAGCCTGAAAGATTTATACTTGCCTGTGCCTGTGCCTGTGCCTGTGCCTCATCGTCGAGCGGCTTCAGCGGGAACGCAACACTAAAACATGCGCCCCCAAGCTTCTCACTGTCGCGGTATGTCAACACGCCGCCCAGCTGACCGGTTAACTCTTCAGCGATGAACAACCCAAGACCTGTACCATCTTTCTGCGTATCGCCTCGACTGAATGCTGTGAAAAGGCGCTCAACCTGATCAGCAGGAATGCCTTTCCCGTTATCCTCAATGATGAGGGTTGCTCTATCACTGCCATCCTCACCCTGTGTACAAGTCAAACTCACTGAAACCTCAGATCCCTCTGAATGTATCACCGCGTTCTTCGTCAGATTAGTCACTAACTGGCGAAGCGCTTGTTCACGGATTGAGTACAGTGAGCCGCTGGCTGTATGAGAAAATTTTACCGTTACCTGGTTATCCGATGCTAAGTGCGAAATCGCACTCAGCGCCCGCTCAATAACCGCCTCGGGTTTAGCGATGCTCTCCTGAGATACCCGAGCGCGTTCGGGCATAACCACTGTGCGAAGATCCTCCAACACAGCTAACAAGTTACGAGATATTTCGCGGACGGTTGTCAGCTTCTCGGGGGCACTGAGATCATGATCATCCGCAATCATCGCCATCGATGCCACGGGCGTGCGCAGCTCATGTCCGATAACAGAAAAGAGCTCCTTTTGACGCTCCGAATTCTCTCGCAGCTCCTCTGCTGTCTGCATCAGCTCTGTCACGTCTTGGCGCAAAACTAAGCGTTTAAGTAGAGCCCCTCTCTTATAGGTCCTACCCGTGTATATATGCGACCAGTGTGGCCTGCTCTCGCCGGGATAACGTACCGCATAGGTCATCTCAGCTTCATCTTGAGCGAGTGTTTGGCGTAATTGATTCGCATCAGCTTGAGACGGAATCATACTCGCTAGGGCATCGCCTATTCGAATCACGGTACCGACAGGCATCGCGGGATGTTTACCCTCAATCAGGGTCGCATCTCCAGAATCAATATCCAGTTCAAACAAGGTGATGTCTGCGCTTTGCAGAATGAGTGAAAGTTGAGCGCTCTTAGCATTCAGTTTCTCATATGCGCCTACCGTGAGTTTATTAAGCAGTGTAGAGCGTGCCACTACGATAGCCGTCGCCACGGACATTGCGACCACCACGCTAAGTGCTAGATTCACCTGCAACGGATCCAATCCGCTGGGAAGTACTTCCGTTTGAAGAGTAAGCAACTCTATAGCCGCAAATGAGAACCCCATCGCAGCATACGCGCGCATGGGCAGTAGTAGCGCAATTGCCATCAACCATACGGCGACATCGATAAAGTCGTATAGAAGGGGCTTCCCAAAGATGTGACTGATGACTTCAAACACCACAAAACCCACGAAGAGCTTGGTCAAAAACGAAAGGTTGTTCGGAGTGGAATCGTAGTTGCAGACCGAAATGAGGACCGGAAAGACAAAAAGATAGCTAGTCAGTTGAGAACCTACCCAGGCTCCGGCACCGTGTAGCACCGGGGCGCCGTAGCGCTGCTGAAACTAGACCGAGATGATCAGTGCTGCGGTGACCAGTATGACTGCAAGCTTCAGTGACACCTGTGCGACTTTACGGGCGAACCGCCCACCGTCTTGTAGTGAGCACCCTTTATTGATCACCGAGAGAAAAAGGCATGATGCCAGAAAAATCTCAGCAGAATTAACCGCTGTCATAGCAACCGCGTCAGGCAGTGCGCTACCGGATAGCAGGTTCGACGCCAGTAAGGCCAGCACAGATACTAGGAATACTTTTGAATCTGGTAAGGCGGAGTGGCGGCTATAAGCCTCCAACGACAGCCACAAGACAGCAACGGCATTCGTTACCCATAGCCATGAAAACGAGAGCTCCGCATCAAAATAGAATTCAACCGAAAGCAGCGACAGCACCAGAACAGCAAGTGGTAATAACCACTTAAATCGCGCTGCGCGAAGTACCAATTGATCATTTGTGTGCATGCAGAAATCCCTATTCTGTCGCATCGAGTCCATGATGACCCGAATATTAAATCGCAAAAAACGTCGCAAAATGCGACGCGTAACGCAAAAACAAACTATCCACCTCTAGAATTTTCTTAAAAATTCAACGAAACAGAAGGTTCAAATCCTAATAAGACGAAAAGCAATTATCAGGCCAGAATTAAACCCCAGTCCCGACCCGTCCTACATTTAACGGACGGGACCAGAAATTTTTAGCCGTCTTATCATCGGAGATAACACTGAAGGTATGGGTTGATTGCTGCTGCGCTCTGTCGAAAGCAGAACGCATGGAAGCTCTAGAAACTCTCCAGTTTTAGATCAAAGTCCGCCTCAAATAGATGCTAAGAAATGTCTCAGATGGGTCGTTTACGGCCAAAGTGAGCTAGTCAGGATCTGCAGATAGGCTCAATTCAAAGTAGGTATTCGCAACGAGATCTCGTAGCATAGCTGTTACTGAATACAGCATGCAGAGAGTCACGATGTCAGAGCATCCCTACAGCGCTTTAACGCCCGAAAGAATACTTGATGCTGTCGATGCTATTGGTTATCGGTGTGATGGAAGGCTAGCGGCTCTGAACTCATTTGAAAATCGGGTTTTTCAGCTCGGCATCGAAGACGCGTCACCGATCATTTCAAAATTCTACAGGCCGTCTCGGTGGTCTCCTGCACAGATAGCAGAAGAGCATGCGTTTTGCGCGGAATTAGCAGCGTCAGAATGGCCACTGGTGGCTCCGCTGGCAATATCAACAGGAGAGACAGCCCACCAAGATGGTGAGTTTACCTTTGCTCTGTTTGAGCGGTTTGGGGGGCACGCCCCGGAACTGGACAACCTTGACACAATTGAAGTGCTCGGACGTTCACTAGGTCGGCTTCACGCCATTGGTGCTCAACGCCCCTTTAGTCATCGTCCCAGCATTAATATCGAGAGTTATGGAGTTGAGAGCCGTAAGTTCCTGCTCAGTCACGACTTCATCCCCAGCACCTTGCGAGAGGCCTATGAAACGCTTACTCGGGATCTCCTTGAGTTAATTGAACAACGCTTTAATGAGTGCCCTTACACACCGATACGGATACATGCTGACTGCCACCCCGGCAACATTCTTTGGCGTGATGATCGTGCGGTGTTTGTTGATTTTGATGACTGCCGTATGGGCCCAGCCGTTCAGGATCTATGGATGCTCCTCAGTGGTGACAGAGTCGATCAGATGGATCAGCTTGATGTCCTCTTGGAGGGCTATGAAATGTTTCATGAGTTTGATGACGCTCAACTATCGCTTATCGAGCCACTGCGTACCCTGCGTATGATGCATTACGCGGCTTGGATAGCTCGCCGTTGGAATGATCCCGCCTTCCCGCCAGCGTTTCCTTGGTTTAATACAGAGCGCTATTGGGCAGAGCACGTTCTTGAGTTGCGTGAGCAGTTTGCCAACATGCAGGAGAGGCCCCTGTCGAGACGTAGTGGAAACTACTAAAGAGACTCCAAAATTTGTGCATATGGACACAAAATTTATGTACACGATTAAGCAGTTTTGTACATACTTTGGTCAAATTTTCATGTGTACACATCGCTTTGTGACAACGTCCTACACCCCTCGTATTTACTGGCTTAAAACTGATATACATAAAAACAACCATTAAGAGTGCAAACAAAACCGCGTCTATCAAGTTGGCATTGATCAAGCGGAGCCTTTAATTACTAAGTTCTACCGCCCGAACCGATGGAGTGATGCGCAAATCCAAGAGGAGCATGACTTCTGTTTTGAGTTGGCTGATGCCGATATCTCCGTCGTTGCACCCTTGAAAAATAGCGAAGGGGATAGTCTGCTCAACTTTGATCAATTCCGTTTCACCCTCTTTCCGCGACGTGGAGGACGGGCTCCCGAACTGGATGATCCTGAACATCTCTATCAACTGGGTGTTGCACTAGGCCAAATCCATGCTGTGGGTGCAGCTAAGTCGTTTGCAGAGCGGCCCACATTAGATGTCGACAGCTACGGTTGGCAGAGTCGTGCCCTGTTAGTGTCGGAACATATTCCTGAGAGTCTTCGTGCGGCCTATGAGTCGATCTCACAAGAGGTACTCGAGAGGGTTGAGCAGCGTTTCGCCGACTATTCAGACCTGCAAACCATTCGCGTGCATGGCGATTGTCACAGTGGCAATGTGCTTTGGCGTGATGATCGACCGCACTTCGTCGATTTCGATGACGCGCGTATGGCCCCTGCTATTCAGGATATCTGGATGCTTTTGACGGGCGAGCGCCATCAGATGGAGATGCAGCTCGGTGAAGTCATAGCCGGTTACGAAGAGTTCTTTGAGTTCAATCCCCGCGAGCTCAACTTAGTAGAGCCACTTAGAACACTAAGAATGATGAACCACGCCGCTTGGATCGCAAAACGTTGGGATGACCCCGCCTTCCCCAAAGCCTTCCCATGGTTTAACACAGAGCGCTATTGGGGTGAGCATCTGCTCGACCTTAAAGTACAGCTTTCAGCTCTCGATGAGCCGGTGCTGAAACTGCTTTAAATTTTACGAGCTCTTGCTGGCTTACCTTTAAGAGGGCGCTGGCGCAGGATCTCTACAGCACGATCAGCCAGTGTTCTTGGCACGGCTACGTAGCTGTTGAAGTCCTGAACGGTAATGTTTCCGATCTGATCGCCCTTGATCTCTTTAGTAGCTGTGAGCGCTCCGACAATATCCCCTGGGCGAATTTTATTCTTTCGGCCCATTGAAATTGCAATGGTACGCAGGTTCGATTGCAGTTTAATCACATTGTTAATCTGCGGGCGAGGCATTGGCTTCGCTTCCAGTGACAAGCCTGCTGCTGCATTGATCTTCTCTAAACGGAATCCATCTTTCGCACCAACCAAGGAGATGGCTTGGCCCTTACGTCCGGCACGGCCCGTTCGGCCACAGCGGTGTGTGTAGACAGCTGAATCACCGGGCAGGCTAGCATTGAGCACCAGATCAACCGAGTCGATATCCAAACCACGTGCTGCGACATCAGTGGCGATCAAGAATCTTAACGTGCCGTTACTAAAGCGAATCAGTACCTGGTCACGATCACGCTGTTCCATGTCACCATGCAACACACCCGCTTTTAGACCGTAGGAGCGTAGCTCCTGTCCTAACTGGTTACAGCTCTCTTTGGTATTACAGAAGATGATGGCGGATTCTGGCATTACGGACGTCAGTACCGCCAAAGCGCCTTGCCCCATTTGAGTCCGATCACACTGGTAGGCACGATGTTTAATCGTGCTGATATCGGGATCTTTGGCAGCGATGCGCACCTCTTTAGGGTTGCGCTGATACTCTTTACTCAGTGCTTGAATGTTCTCAGGGTAGGTAGCCGAAAACAGAAGTGTCTGGCGATCTTTCGGCATTTGACCAAGGATACGATCTAGGTCATCTTGGAAGCCCATATCGAGCATACGATCTGCTTCATCAAACACCAGTGTTGTGACTCGTGATAGATCAAGAGTGCGTTTGCGCAGGTGATCAACGATTCGGCCCGGTGTGCCGACGATGATGTGTGCTCCGTGCTCGAGTGAGCCGATCTGCGGGCCGATAGGTTGGCCACCGCAGAGCGATAAAATCTTGATATTACCCGGGTGACGCGCGAGTTTGCGAAGCTCATCGGCGACCTGGCCGGCCAATTCGCGTGTTGGGCATAGCACTAACGCCTGAATGCAGAAACGTTTAGGCTCTAAGCGCTCCACCAGTGGCAGACCAAAGGCCAATGTCTTACCGCTGCCGGTGGCCGCTTGTGCAAGCAGATCGGTACCCTCAAGGCTGTAAGGCAGACTTTCAGCTTGGATCTCGGTCATCGACTCGTAGCCGATCGAAGCCAAATTGTTTAACTGGCCTTCAGAAAGAGGGAGGGATTTGAACGATTTAGATTTGCTCACGGGTATGCCTTCAACTTGATAGTGCGCGAAGTATACCAGAGCTGATATCAACTAGCGCCAATCTATTCCAAGCTGGCTAGCGACCTCTTCAAGGGTGTGATTAATCTCAGCATCGATCTTGAGATCTAGCATCTCATCGGCACGAGTCACCCCTTGCGTCAGCGCCGCTTGTGGAATCTGATGTTGCTGCGCATGGCGATTAAAGCGGAATCCAGAGAAAACCTGCAGCGACGTACCAATACAGAGCAGGGCATCTGATCGCTCCAGTGCATTAATCGCACTAAATACGGTCTCTTTCGGGACGTTATCACCGAAATAGACAACGCGCGCCTTCATTACGCCGCCACAATCAGGGCAGTTGGGAACCTTGAAGTGGCTAAAATCGGCTTCAAAATCAGCATCACCATCGGGCCTTGGCGCTGAGTGCGGGGCATTAAAGTCTGGGTTTTCACGCCGACACCACTGATGCATCTCATCACGGGTAATTTCATAGTCACAATCAATGCAGGCCACGATGTCTGCACGGCCATGCAGGTCGACAACGTTCTGGCTCCCCGCCTTTTGATGCAAACGGTCGACGTTTTGTGTCACCAGTAATTCAATACGGTTTCGCTTTTCAAGCGCGGCTAATATTTTATGTGCGTTACTGGGTTGGGCATCACGCATGGTATGCCAACCCGCTAAGCTACGTCCCCAATAGCGTTGACGCACCGCCAACTGAGTAATGAATTGACCATGCTGTACCGGAGGCGGTGATTGCCAGTTACCCTTAGCGTCTCGATAAGCGGGTATCCCTGAGCCGGTACTGATGCCGGCACCCGTTAATACTAACAGTCTAGGGTGACGCTCTATAAAGTCGGCCAGCTGTTGGCTCTGAGGGTTAAATCTTGTCATTAATTGCTCTCTAAAAGCTTGCTTATTCCTCGATTTAGGAATGAAATGCATCTCTTATCTTTTTGAGTTCATACCTATGATGCCTGCTCAGCCCCTGACCGAATTGCAATCCTATGCCGATGAAGAGGTTCTATTTGAACAGATCGCGAACAACCTTCAAAGCCAAGGCTATGCGATCTGCCCCGCGTCACTGCCGGTAGAGCTCGGACAAGATATCTGCGAACAGTTATACGGCCTGGATGAAACTGAGTTCACTGTTGCGGGTATTGGCCGTCAAAATCAACACATGCAGAATGAATTTGTGCGCACAGATCGTATCTGTTGGTTTACCGGCGAAACCCCCATAGGCGCCCGTTGGTTGGCCTGGGCGAATCGTTTACAAAGTTATTTGAATCGTCGTCTATTTTTAGGCCTATTTTCGTTTGAGAGCCATTTGGCACACTACTCTGCCGGTGACTTTTATAAGCGCCACTACGATGCGTTCCGAGATCAGCGTAACAGAGTGCTGTCGATGGTCGTCTACCTAAACCCAAACTGGGGACCAGAGGATGGTGGCGAGCTGGTGCTTTATCAAAACGATGCCGACACCGAAGGACTTAAAGTCACACCGCTGATGGGTACGGTTGTTCTGTTTTTAAGTGAAGAGTTCCCTCACGAAGTGCTCCCCGCAAACCGAGATCGTTACTCCATAGCTGGCTGGTACCGAGTAAATGGATCAACCTTAGATCGTGTCGATCCGCCAAGATAAAAAAACGGGCCATGGTGGCCCGTTTTTTTTGCAGTGCTGTCTATTAGCGAGCAGCTTTCAGCTCTAGACGACGTGCGTGTAGTGCTGGCTCTGTGTAGCCGTTTGGCTGTTTGCAGCCATCGATAACTAGGTCACACGCCGCTTTGAATGCGATGTTGTTGTCGATGTCGTCACACAGTGGTGTGTAAGTTGGATCGTTCGCATTTTGGCGATCTACAACAGCGGCCATACGCTTTAGAGTCTCCATCGCTTGTGCTTCTGTGCAGATGCCATGACGGATCCAGTTAGCGATGTGCTGTGATGAGATACGCAGCGTTGCGCGGTCTTCCATTAGACCAACATCATTGATGTCTGGTACTTTCGAACAACCGATACCTGAATCAACCCAACGAACAACGTAGCCAAGGATACCCTGTGCGTTGTTATCCAGCTCTGCCTGGATCTCTTCAGCACTCCACTGTGGGTTGCGCTCTACAGGGATGGTTAGGATATCGTCTAGAGAAGCGCGCTCACGCTTCGCCAACTCTTCCTGGCGGCCGAACACATCAACCTTGTGGTAGTGAAGGGCGTGTAGTGTAGCGCCTGTTGGTGAAGGAACCCATGCAGTGTTTGCACCAGACATCGGGTGACCGATCTTCTGATCCAGCATGTTGGCCATCTGATCTGGCATCGCCCACATGCCCTTACCGATCTGTGCTTTGCCGCTTAGACCGCATGCAAGACCGATATCCACGTTCCAATTTTCGTAAGCCGCAATCCAAGAAGCTGCTTTCATATCGCCTTTGCGAATCATTGGGCCTGCTTCCATCGAGGTGTGGATCTCGTCGCCGGTGCGATCAAGGAAACCTGTGTTGATAAACACAACACGTGAGCTCGCTGCACGGATACACTCTTTCAAGTTGATCGTTGTGCGACGCTCTTCGTCCATGATGCCGACTTTGATTGTGTTCTCTTCAAGTCCCAGAGCCTGCTCAACACGGCCCATAAGCTCGTTTGTGAAAGCAACCTCTTCAGGACCATGCATCTTCGGTTTAACGATGTAGATAGATCCAGTCACAGTGTTGTTGAACTTACCGTTGTGCTTCACGTCGTGGATAGAGATGGTTGAAGTGATCATGCCATCCATGATGCCTTCAGGCACTTCGTTGCCATCTTTATCGATGATTGCGTTGTTGGTCATTAGGTGGCCAACGTTACGAACGAACATCAAAGATCGACCTTTAAGTGCCATTGGCTGACCATCTTTGCTGGTGTATTCACGATCGCCGTTTACAGTACGAGTGAATGATTGACCACCTTTTTCGATCGTTTCGCTCAGTGTGCCTTTGATAAGACCTAACCAGTTGCGGTAAACCAGAGTTTTATCTTCGGCATCAACTGCTGCAACAGAGTCTTCACAGTCCATGATGGTCGTTAGAGCCGACTCCATCACAATGTCTTTAACGCCAGCTTTGTCCTCTGAACCGATCTGGTGAGAAGCGTCGATCTGGATTTCAAAATGCAAACCGTTGTTGATCAGTAGGATGGATTCTGGTGCTGCTGTATCACCTTTGTAGCCGACAAACTGCTCAGGGTTTGCCAGTGCAACGGCGTTGCCATCAATGGTGGCAACCAGTGCGCCATCCACAATGGTGTAAGCGGTCACATCAGCATGTGAGCCTGAAGCAAGGGGTGCCGATTCATTTAGGAAGTCTCGACCAAAAGCGATGACTTTTGCACCACGTGCTGGGTTGTAAGCTTTCGTAATCTCTGCACCGCCATCAGTCGAGATCGCATCCGTACCGTACAGTGCATCGTAAAGGCTGCCCCAACGTGCGTTAGCTGCGTTCAATGCAAAACGAGCATTCATAACAGGAACCACGAGCTGTGGGCCGGCCATGGTCGCCATTTCAGGATCGACGTTAGAGGTTGTAATCTTAAAATCAGGACCCTCTTCAACCAGGTAACCGATCTCTTTTAGGAAGGCCTTGTATTCAGCAAAGTCGTAACCGCCTTGATGTGCGCGGTACCACTCATCCATCTGCTCTTGGATCTGGTCACGCTTAGCGAGTAATTCGCGGTTACGAGGCGCTAAGTCATGAATAATTGATGCAAATGAGCTCCAAAAAGCATCAGTGCTGACGCCTGTGCCTGGAAGGACTTCTTCGTTAACGAAGGTGTAGAGTTCTGTTGCGACCTGTAGGCCATTTACTTCGGTACGTTGAATCATAATTACTCCTGAGTTTCGCGTTGGCCGGCTCTGTGTCGCCGAAGGGTCGCGGTTTCAAATTGTGCTATGCAACATTAAACGACTGCCATATATATGTAACCCACCTTTAGTCTCAAGTGTGAAATGTTCTATTTCATACTGTGGAAAATTAGTCGTTATTTCATAGTGTGGAATTGGAAATAAAAAAGCCCAGCAAGGCTGGGCTTTTTACACTGCTGACAAAGCCAACGTTCTTTATCGGGGACTTTTCACAATAAAGGGATTTTAAAGGAGGGTGCGCTTGACGCACTCCCCTGTGTTTGAGCTTTTCAGAAGCCTGCTGATCTCAGGTTCTGATCTATCTCGGTGAGTATGGCCGGATCATCGATTGTCGAGGGCATTGTATAGCTCTCATTCGCTGCAATCTTCCTCAGCACAGCACGCAGCACCTTACCTGAACGAGTTTTTGGAAGTCGCTGAACAATCAGTGCCTGACGGAAACAAGCTACTGCTCCGACCTGGTCGCGCACCATTGCAGTTAACTCCTCGACCAGCGTCTCTTCAGCAATACTCTCTCCTGCTTTCAGTACAACCAATCCTAGCGGAAGTTGTCCTCTTAAATCGTCATTAACGCCGATTACAGCGCACTCGGCCACTGCAGAGTGTCCAGAGAGAACCTCCTCCATCTCACCGGTCGAGAGACGGTGTCCAGAAACATTAATTACATCGTCAGTACGCCCTGTGATGTAGATATACCCTTCGGAGTCTTTAAATCCGCCATCGCCCGTATGATAGTAACCTGGGAATGCTTCGAGATAGGAGGTCCGGTAGCGGTCATTGTTGTTCCAGATACTCCAGGCAACACCCGGTGGCATCGGCAGGCTGACACAGATATTCCCGGTTGATTCGGCCTCGACCGGAATGCCCGCATCATCTAGTACCATAATGTTATAGCCCGGAATCGGTTTGTTGGTCGAGCCCAGTCGGACCTCAGAAGGGTTTTCCCAGCCCATCATCGGTGCAGTCATTGGCCAGCCGGTTTCGGTTTGCCACCAGTGATCAATCACCGGAACCTTAAGCAGCTCTGATAGCCATGAATAGGTGGATGAGTCCAATTTCTCACCGGCGACAAACACCCATTTCAGGCTGCTAAGATCATACTGTTTCGATAAATCTGCCTTCGGGTCTTCCTTGCGTATTGCTCGAAAAGCTGTCGGTGCACAAAACATTGAATTAACGCGATACTCATCAATTACGCGCCAAAATGTGCCCGCATCGGGTGTTTTGATCGGTTTTCCCTCAAAGAATATTGCAGAGCAGCCGCCCATAAGGGGGCCGTAAACAATAAAAGAGTGTCCGACAACCCAGCCGATATCGGATGCGCCCCACCAGACATCGCCCGCTTCCATGCCGTAGACGTTGTTTAGTGCATATCTCAGTGCAACCGCATGACCTCCGTTATCGCGCACGATCCCTTTTGGCTGTCCCGTTGTGCCAGAGGTGTAGAGAATATAGAGCGGGTCTGAACCCTTAACCGTTACACAATCTGCCGGTTCCGCCTCTTGCTGAATCTCGTACCAGTCGAGATCCCAGGCCTGATCCAGTTCAGCTTGCAACATTGGTCGTTGGCATACGATGGTGTGTGCGGGTTTGTGCGTCGCCTGATCGATCGCCTGATCAACCAATGGTTTGTAAGCGATCTGCTTATCAAACTCAATACCGCACGAAGCGGTTAAAATTACTTTGGGGCTGGCATCATCAATACGGATCGCCATCTCATTGGGTGCAAACCCACCAAAGACGACTGAATGCACTGCGCCGAGTCGTGCGCACGCCAGCATTGCTACGGCGGCTTCAGGTATCATAGGCATGTAGATCAGCACGGTATCACCTTTGCTGACACCACAGGCTTTAAGTGCACCGGCAAATCGTGAAACTCTGGTGAGAAGATCCTGATAGGTGATCGCTTCTTTGGTGTTGCTGACGGGCGAATCATAGTAGAGCGCAACCTGATTGCCACGCCCTTGTTCAATCTGACGGTCTAGTGCCAGATAACAGCTGTTTAGCTCACCATCAGCGTACCAATTGTAGGTGCCAAATTCTGTTTCATGAAGAACCGTCTCTGGCTTCTTAAACCAAGCGATTCTGTCTGCTTGCGCTGCCCAATAAGCTTCTGGATTGTCCAGCGCAGTCTGGTACTCATCTTCGTATCTCATCTTGTAATCCTTTATTGTTATTTTTTTATGATTCTGGCTGTTGAAGCCGCCTTTTAACAGTTACTCATTTTGATAGAGCTTCAAGATGCTGGAGAAGTCTAATCCGCCATTTCCGTTGCTCTTGTGTTGCGAGAACAGAGCACGCGCTGCAGATCCCATGGGAGTGGGGGAAGTGCTCTGTTGGCTGACATCCATCGCCAGTCCAAGATCTTTGAACATCAGATCAACCTGAAAACCGCCCTGGTAACTATTAGAGGAGGGAACATTTGGCATCACTCCTGGGTAGGGGTTGTAGACCTGTAACGACCAGTTGTTACCTGAACTCTGCTTCATAATTTCTGAGAGTACGGCTGGGTCTAGACCATTGCGCACGCCCATATTCAGTGCTTCTGCAGTTCCGGCCATATGGATTGCCAGCAACATGTTGTTGCAGCATTTGGCGATTTGCCCTGCACCTGAATCACCGGCGCGGAAGATGTTTTTACCCATCCCCTCTAAGATCGGTTTGGCTCGCTCAAACTGAGATTCGCTCCCCCCAACCATAAATGCCAGCGTGCCGGCCGTCGCGGCTCCAACACCGCCAGATACCGGGGCATCGATAAATTCAATACCACGCTTGGCACCCGCCGCGGAGACACGTCTAGCGGTTTCAGCATCAATGGTGGAGCTATCAATAATCAGCGCGTTGGGTTCGACCTCATCAAAAAGCGGCTGATCACCAGTGAGAAAGAGTCCTTCGACATGCTTACCGGCCGGTAGCATCGTGATTACAAACTCGGCGCCTTTTACCAGGTCCACGGCTGAGGTTGATGACTGTGCGCCTTCGCTGACAACCCGTGCAATCGATTCTTCAGAGAGGTCAAATACTTTGACCTTATGGCCAGCTTTAACCAGGTTGATCGCCATAGGGCCGCCCATGTTGCCCAGCCCAATAAATCCTATTGTTGCCATAATCTATCCTTTTTATCTTTATTTTTTGGAGTTTGATCCGTTTCTATTCTCTAGATTGCCGCCAAAGGGTGAGTTTCCCATGGTGATTCAAAGAACTTATTAACAAAACTGGCTTCAACCTCTTCAACCGATTTGTAGGTCCAGTCTGGGTTTCTGTCTTTATCGACGAGGAGCGCTCGAACACCTTCGGGGAACTCGCGATGACGGCAGCACTGTACAGATAGCACCAGTTCCGCCAGAAAGACCTCTTTTAGCGATAGGTGACGAGAGCGTTTAAGCTGCTCTGCAATCAGATGAACCGACAGTGGAGAGCCATGAGTAATCGCTTTTTGAGAGCGTTGAATCCAGGGATCATCACTCACAAGGACTTTCATTGCCTCCATCAAATCCACTAATGAATCCTGGTCGGTGATCTTTTGGATAAAGTCGAAGTGATCCTGAATAGGGGATTCATCCCGGTAATTGGCCTGAGATGCCTGCTCTAAGCGACGAAGAACACGAGTTACGCAGACGTCTGCATCAGTGTTCCAGTCAGCGGCTTGAAGGCTCGAAACTAGCTCATCATATTTTGCTGAGTCGATAAAACGGTCAGCCAGCCCTAGAAAAAGCGCATCAGCGGCATAGATAGGGTTGCCTGTTAGTCCGAGGAACAATCCCGTTCGGCCAGGCATTCGATTGAGGAAGAAAGACCCGCCCACATCCGGATAGAGCCCGATTGTGACTTCGGGCATCGCCATGTGTGAGCTCTGAGTGACCACACGGTGACTACAGCCATTCATTAGCCCCATGCCACCGCCCATCACGATACCGCTACCCCAGCAGATAATCGGTTTGGGGAAAGTGTGGATGGTGTAGTCGAGTCGATACTCTGCTGTAAAGTAGTCGAGTGGAAAATTTGCGTTCTCACCAGAGGTAATCGACTTATACAGGTTGACCACATCGCCCCCTGCGCAAAAGGCTTTCTCACCCGCACTGGTCAGAATCACCGCTTTTATCTGTTTGTCATTTGCAGCACTCTCGAGACGCGGTTCGATTAGCTCGATCATCTCCAGAGTTAAAGCATTCAGTGAACGCTTAGCATTGAGCGAAACCTCTAGAATCTTATGCCCGTCCTTGGTTGGGTGTTCGGTAAAAAGTACGCTACTCATCGATAGTCCTTAGCTGTTTTTCCATTCGGGAGCACGTTTCTCAAGGAATGCATTGACCCCCTCGCGCTGATCTTCTGTGAAGAACAGGTCAACGAAGAGTTCACGCTCTAAGCGATAGCCAGCTTCCCAGTGTTGAGTGCGGTTGTTCTGAATCAGCTGCTTACACGCGGCGATTGACATAGGACTTTGTTGTTCAGCCTGTCTTGCGAGTTCTAGTGCACGTTTGAACGACTGGCCGGTTGCCACAAGCTCCTCTACGAGTCCAATCTCATGCGCTTTGGGTGCTTTAATGCGTTCGCCGAGGATAATCAACCGCTTTGCCCATCCCTCGCCAACCAGCATGGTCAGGTTTTGAGTGCCGCCCGCACAAGGGAGTAGACCAACTTTTGCTTCGGGAAGAGCCATCTGAGCTTGCTCTTCAGCAACACGGATATCGCAGGCGAGTGCAACCTCAAGCCCACCGCCCATTGCAAAGCCGTTGACCGCTGCAATTGAGACACCGCGGAAGTTGGAAAGTGCTTCGAAAGCCTCACCAAAGCCGCGTGCCATATCCCTTGCCATTGATCGGTCGCCATCTGCAAACAGGTTTAGATCGGCGCCCGCGCAAAAGAATTTTTCACTATCAGAGCGCAAAACCAATGCGAAGATCTCTCTATCAGCGTTGAGTTGATCCACTGTTTCGCTCAAAAGCTTGAGGCTTTCCACCGTCCAGGTGTTGGCCGGCGGATTGTTCATGGTGATTATGGCTGTGTGGCCCTGTTTTTCGAGTATAAGTGCGTCAGACATCTTAATTTCCTTATAACAGCTCGCTGGTATCCTGCATCAGTGCGCGGCGCGCAATAATCAGACGCATAATTTCGTTGGTGCCTTCAAGAATACGGTGGACCCGGTTGTCACGCAGGTATCGCTCCATCGGGTACTCCTTGATATAGCCATTGCCCCCGAAGATCTGAAGCGCTTCGTCTGTAACGGTGTAACCTGCGTCGGTCGCAAACTGCTTGGCCATCGCGCAGTAAGTGGTACGGTCGGGGTGTTCAGTATCCAAACGGCTAGCCGCCATGCGGATCATTTGGCGAGCTGCGACCAACTGGGTTGTCATGTCGGCAAGCTTAAACTGAAGCGCCTGAAAGTTGCTCAGTGTTTTACCAAACTGGCTGCGTTCAAGCAGGTAGTCTCTTGCTCTCTGCAGAGCGGCCTGAGCGGTGCCGATCGAGCAGGCGCCGATATTGATACGCCCGCCATCCAGACCTTTCATCGCTATTTTAAAGCCATCGCCCTCGTTGCCGAGCATTGCAGAAGCAGGAACCCGAACATCCTCAAAAGTAATCATTCGAGTGGGTTGCGAGTTCCAGCCCATCTTCTGTTCTTTGCGCCCGTAACTGATCCCATTAGTTTTGGCATCGACGGCAAAGGCTGAGATCCCTTTTGGACCAGCTTCCCCAGTTCTCGCCATAACAATTAGGACATCCGTTGCACCGGCACCGGAGATAAAGATTTTGCTGCCGTTGATTAGGTAGTCATCGCCCTCGCGCTTGGCGCTGGTTTTAAGCGAACCCGCATCAGAACCCGCATTGGGTTCTGTCAGGCAGTAGGATCCAAAGATATCACCAGCTGTCAGTCCCGGACACCAGTGCTCGCGGGTCTCTGCATTCCCAAACTTCGCGATCATCCAGGCGACCATATTATGAATGGTCAGAAACGCGGTGGTAGAGGTGCAGCCCATCGCCAGCTCTTCAAATATGATGCTGGCATCAAGGCGGCTAAGACCCAGTCCCCCAATATCATCGGGTGCATATAGGCCACAGAGACCCAGCTCGCCCGCTTTTTTTAGCGCTTCGACCGGAAATATTTGCTCTTCGTCCCAGTGAGCGGCATTGGGCTCAAACTCTTTCTTAGCAAAGTTGCGTGCAAGATCAGCAAAGGCGATCTGATCTTCATTTAATTCAAAATCCATCAATTCGTCCTCTTTATCGTTATTATTCTGTGATTTGACCCATTACTTTAGCTGAATCGTGGTATTAACCCCAGTGTCGATATCATCTTCAAACCAGCGCGCAGTGACGGTCTTTGTCTCGGTATAGAACTTAACAGCCTGCTTACCATACGCATGCTGATCCCCGTAGAAGGACTTACGCCAACCAGTGAAAGAGAACATTGGTAGCGGCACAGGGACCGGAACGTTGATGCCGACCTGACCCACTTTGATTTCATGCTGGTATTTGCGAGCAGCTGCTCCAGAGGCGGTAAAGATAGAGGTACCATTGCCGTAAGGGTTTGCGTTGATCATCTCGATGGCATCATCAATTGAATCGACCTCAATCGCGCAGAGCACCGGTCCGAAAATCTCCTCTTGATAGATCGACATCTCTGTAGTTACGTTTCGGAAAAGGGTTGGACCTACCCAGTTTCCATCTGGGAATCCTTCGACGGTACAGTCACTCCCATCGAGGATACAGTCTGCACCGGCATCCTTACCCTGCTGGATAAAATCAAGCACTCTCTGGCGCGCACCTGGATTGATAAGCGGTCCATAACCCGCATCAGGATCATTCCAAGTGCCAGGGCGAACCTTCATCATCGCTTCGCGAAGTTCTGGGATCCACTCTTTTGCCTGTCCGACGAATACGGCCACTGAGATCGCCATGCATCGCTGACCGCCGGCTCCTACTGAAGCTCCTACCAGATTGTTAATTACCTGATTTTTAGAGGCATCGGGCATGATGACCATATGGTTTTTAGCACCCGCAAATGCCTGAACCCGCTTAAGATGCTCAGTCCCGGTACGATAGATATGCTCCCCAACCGCTACCGATCCAACAAAAGATATCGCTGGAGTATCTTTATGGGTCAGTAGCTGATCGACCACCTCCTTTGTGCCGTGAACCACTTGAAGCAACCCGGCTGGAGCACCTGCTTCCTGGAACAATTCTGCAAGTCGCATGGGGGTCAGAGGATCCTGCTCTGAGGGCTTCAATACGAAGGTGTTACCGCAGGTGATTGCCATCGGGAACATCCAGAGTGGGATCATCGCGGGAAAGTTGAACGGAGTGATACCTACGCAAACGCCCAAGGGCTGGGTGATGCTGTAGCAGTCGATTTTGCGTGCAACATTCTCGACCGTTTCGCCCATCGACAGTGAGGCAATGTTGCAGGCATGCTCAACCACTTCAATGCCTCGCCATACATCACCTTTTGCATCCTCGAAGGTTTTTCCAGTCTCGCTGGATAGTAGTGTGGCGATCTCGTCATGATGCTCTTTTAGCAGTGCTTGGTAGCGCAGCATCAATCGAGCTCGTTCACCGACCGGTGTCTCTTTCCAGGTTTCAAAAGCGGTCATCGCTGCGCTGATTGCGTCTTCGACCTCATCGTGAGTCGCGCAAGGCACTTCAGCAATTACATTCTGGGTGGCTGGATCGGTTACCGAGATAAAGTTGTCTGAACGGCTCTGGATCATTTCGCCATTGATAAAAAGCGGTACGCGTTGAGTCATGAGATAGTCCTGTTCTTTTTGTTATCGAATGTTGTAATCAATCTGTAGTTCTATTTTTACCAGCCAGATAGCTCTCTGCGGATTGACAATATTGCTCTATTAATGGACTATCTTGTGGTTTTTAGTAAGTCATTCGTATTAGAGTTGTTAGATGAGTCGGCCCTCAAACTGGCCCCTGCCGCCTGAAAGTATCCGTTACATGATCCCGCGGCGTATTGTCGAGGGGCTCGGTGAGTCCGCATTGAGTCGCGGTCTCTACCCGCTGGCTATGGGCTATTACCGCAAGGCTCAGGGCCATAGCATGCTGCGAGAAGAGCATGACGATTTTCTGCTGATTTACTGTATAGAGGGGCAGGGACGTTTTCGTGTTGGAGACTCAGACACGCCTATTAACGCAGGCGATCTGCTTTTGGTACCACAGGGAATCTCCCATGCTTATCATTCGGATGACACTCAGCCCTGGACCATATACTGGGTTCATTTCCACGGAGAGCTGGCGTTGGCGTTTTTTGAACACGCGATTGGCGAGCAAGAAGATCTCGGGTACTTCCTGGAGTCAATTGGCGTTCAATCGCAACTGGTAGTGGATTTCGAAACGCTGCTGGAGGCGCGAAGCTCAGCTCAAGATATGAATACGCATTTGTTTGCTGCGAACCAATTACGCCAGATCCTGACACATATTACTGTGTTGCGACCGCTCAAAGCTGCTAAAGAGACCCGCGATGGCTGGCGCCTTGATCAGATCCACTCGCTGATGCAGGCGCATGTGCATGAGAGGTTGGATTTGGATACCCTGGCAGCGAGTGTGAATCTGTCAAAATACCACTTTGTTAAGCGCTACCGAGAAATGACAGGTACCACACCGATTAACCGTTTTATCCAGCTGAAGATAGAGCGCGCCTGTCACCTCTTAGATACCACCACAAACGAGATCAAAGAGGTCGCCTATGCAGTGGGGTATGAGGATGCTTACTATTTCTCGCGTCTGTTCAGAAAACAGATGGGGGTGTCGCCCAGCCAGTACCGACTTTCTCGTACTCAGGGGTTTTCCTATGTGCTAAGCCAGGCGCGCATACCACCTCTTTGAAGGGTATTAATATAGGTCGGGCAATTCGTTATTGGTGTAGCCCGAGATGAATGTTTTCGTTTCGCCGGCTTCGGTATATACATGGCGACTCACCTTACCGATATCGGCACCATAGACGTGCACACTGATTGAAACTTCATCCTGTGAAGCGTTGGCGACCTGATGGACATCGCCAATGGTGGGTGATACAAGACCGACATCACCTGGTTTTAACTCATGGATTTCGCCCGGTATCACCTTGCCATCCGCTATTTCAAAACGTTGTTCTACTTCGCCGCCGCGTAACATGCCGATTAGACCCCAGACAGTATGGTCATGAACGGGCGTCTTTTGTCCCGGACCCCAGACAAAACTCACGACACTGAAGCGCTCTTCTGGGTCGCGATAAAGAAGATACTGCTGATAGTGCTCTGGGTTTGGAATCGTGCAGCTCTCGGGGAGCCAGTCATCCTCCTCCACCAGCTTACCAAGGTAGATACTGGCATGATCAAGCATCTGCTCCTCATCGGGTTTGAGTAACAACAGATCATTCATCTTTTCTACAAAGCGCCCCATTTTTCCGGCTACTATTTGGCGATTCATCACGGTTCCTTTTTATTATGTTGTGTCCAATGTAAACGCTCGCAGCGATAAAAAAAAGGGGCTCATCGAGCCCCTAAAACTGAAAAAGCCCAGCAAGGCTGGGCTTTCGTCACTCTGTTGAACCGACTTAAAAGAGTCGGCGACAGCGAATTGTGCCGTCAATCTCAGAGAGTTTTTCAATAGCAATTTTTGAGCTATCAGCGTCAACATCGATTACAACGTAGCCAACTTTCTCGTTGGTCTGAAGGTACTGACCCACAATGTTGATGTCATTTTCAGAGAAGATGTTGTTGATTTTCGACAGCACGCCAGGCACGTTTTTGTGCACGTGAAGTAGGCGGTGTGCATTGTTGTGGCCAGGAAGTGCTACTTCTGGGAAGTTAACAGAGGTAATTGATGAACCGTTGTCAGAGTATTTAACGAGCTTTTCTGCCACTTCATAGCCGATGTTCATCTGCGCTTCCATTGTCGAACCACCGACGTGTGGCGTCAGGATGACGTTGTCGAACTGGCGCAGTGGGCTGATGAACTCATCATCATTTGAACGTGGTTCAACTGGGAATACGTCAATTGCAGCACCCAGCAGTTTGCCGCTCTCAAGCGTTTCGCATAGCGCATCAATATCAACGACAGTGCCGCGAGCCGCGTTGATTAGGATCGAGCCCTGCTTCATCGCTTCAAACTGAATAGGGCCCATCATGTTCTGAGTAGCCGCCGTCTCGGGTACGTGAAGTGAAACAACATCACACATGCCTAGAAGCTCGTGCAGTGTGCCTACCTGTTTCGCGTTACCAAGTGGTAGCTTAGTGATGACGTCATAGAAGTAGACATCCATTCCCAAACCTTCAGCCATCACACTCAGCTGAGAACCGATGCTGCCGTAACCAATAATCCCCAGCTTCTTACCACGCACTTCGAAGCTATTCTTAGCCGTTTTCTGCCAACCACCACGGTGTGCAACCGCATTTTTCTCTGGTACACCGCGCATCAGCATGATGGTCTCAGCAAGAACCAGTTCAGCCACAGAGCGAGTGTTTGAGTAAGGTGCGTTGAAGACCGCTACACCGCGTTCAGTCGCTGCTTGCAGATCAACCTGGTTGGTGCCGATACAGAAACAGCCAACTGCGACCAGTTTTTCGGCCGCATCAAATACTTTTTCAGTCAGCTGAGTGCGCGAGCGAATGCCAACGAAATGAGCATCAGCGATGCGCTCTAGTAGCTCCTCTTCTGGAAGCGAGCCGGTGTGGAACTCAATGTTGGTGTAGCCTTGCGCGTTCAATGTATCAACGGCTGACTGGTGCACACCTTCCAATAGAAGAATTTTAATTTTGCCTTTTTCTAGAGACGTCTCTTTGCTCATTTTTGCCACTCGATTCTGAGGTTTAACCACTAGGGCTTAAAAATTTAGGGGCGCGATTATAGCACAAACGGGCGATTGGTCGGCTTTTATACAATCGTAGTGGGCGAAATATTCTCAGGTTAAGCTGAAGAATTTTGATTTAACAGGCGCCATTTTGTTCTGAACGAATCTTTAGACATAAAAAAGCCCTCTTTAAGAAGAGGGCCTTTTAAAAATGCCGGTTAGCTGTAGTAGCAGAGGTAAGCAGTTGCTGTTGCTACTTTGACATCGAATGAGCTGTTAGCGGGAACATTGAACTGGCTGCCAGCTGGAAAGCTTTGGAATTCAGTGGCTTCAGGGAGGCGAACAACCAGTTCACCGTGTACCACCTTCATTACTTCGTTCTGGCTAGTGCCAAACGTATATTCACCCGGTGCCATAACACCAGAGGTCACAGGACCGTCGGCTGACTCGAAGCCGATCGATTTTACATTGTCATCAAAGTAAGAGTTAACTGACAGCATGGGTGTCTCCTAAAAAATTGAACGCAAATAGTATTCAGAGTTGTTGGGTTTGTCACTACCGATCTAAAGGAGTAGGCTTCGCCCATTCATTGCACGGATTGCAGATTAACCATGATTGAAGCGAACAGCCGCGAATATTGGCGTGCCACCTTGGCCCTCTGTTTAGGGTCGTTCATGATTTTTGCCAATGTCTACATCACTCAACCTCTCCTACCGACCCTAGCCGAAGAGTTTCAGGTCTCAGCGCTAGAGGCCAGTTGGACCTTCACCATCACTACGCTGACCTTGGGTCTATCCTTGTTGTTCTACGGTGCACTGTCAGACTCTTTAGGGCGTCGAGGCATCATGATTCTGACGCTGGCGGGTGTGATGGGCTGTGGATTTGCGTTGAGTCAGGTTGAAGGCTATCACCAACTTCTAATACTACGGGCCGCTCAAGGGCTTTTATTAGGTGGGTTGCCTGCCATTGCTATCGCTTACATGAACGATGAATTTACTCCACGCGCACTCTCTTTGGCGGTGGGTCTGTACATTGGCGGTAACACCCTTGGGGGAATTGGCGGTCGCTTAATTGGTGGCTTTGTGGGTGAGTCATTGGGGTGGCAAGGCGCCTTTCTAGTGATGGCGCTGATCAGCCTAGCCTGCGTGGCGACCTTTGTTTATCTGCTACCTAGATCGAAACGCTTTGAATCCAGACCGTTAAGAGTAGGCCCCATGCTACGATCAATGGGCGATCACCTCTCCAATCCGATGTTGCTGAGCGCGTATCTCATTGGCGGCCTCAACTTCTTTATCTTCATTAATCAGTACAGCTACATTACCTTCGTTTTGGCGGATGATCCCTACAACTTGCCTGCCAGTCTGCTGGGTATGTTGTTTTTGACCTATCTGACCGGCACTTTTGGCTCAGCCATTTCGGGCAAAGTGTCAGACTATCTTTCTCAGCCGAGAGCGATGGCGTTGGGTATTGCCATTTTAGCGGTGGGCAGTTGTGTCACTCTGTTTGATTCGCTCATTATGATCATCATCGGCTTCTTAATTAATAGCTTTGGCTTCTTCTTTAGCCACTCTACTGCCAGCAGTTGGGTCAGCAAGCAAGCAACGCATGCCAAAGCGAGCGCCTCTTCACTCTATCTACTCTTCTACTACCTCGGCGCTAGTCTGGGTGGTTTCTATCTGCAGCCCTTCTGGTCGATCTGGCACTGGCCAGGTGTGATTTTAGGCTCTTTGATCGTGTTAGTTCTGACCTTCAGCTACTCAATCCGCTTAGAGAGAAAACGTCAGGCCCTTGCGGGTTAGAGAACCTGACAGCAGTTTGCATCCAGAACGCTGTTTAACGCGTATCTTTTAATTTTGGACGCACCATGGCCGATCTTTTAATCATAGGCAGTGGCGGAATTGGTCAGGCGTTTGCTGAACAGTCCACCATTCGCAGCCCTGACACTCGAGTGCTCACAACTACAAGATCCTCATCGGGTGACGAGCCGATAGTCCTTGATCTAACCGATACTAATACTTTTAAGCCCTGTATCGATCAGTTGAAAGAGCTTGAATTTGATCCCGTTAGAATCATTTTTTCTCAAGGTTTGCTGCACAACGAGACTCAACGTCCAGAGAAGTCTCTGCGCGAAATAGATCTTGATTGGATGACACAAGTAATGCAGGTCAATGCCCTCGGCCCAATGGCGTTTCTGGCCCAGTTGATGCGTCTTATTCCGCGTCAGTCAGAGCTGCAGATAGCTTTTCTATCGGCACGTGTTGGCAGTATTTCCGATAACCAACTAGGCGGTTGGTACGGCTATCGAGCATCTAAAGCGGCACTGAATATGTTGATCAAAACGCTCAGTATTGAGCTTGCAAGAACGCACCCTAAGGTTCAGCTGTTGGCGCTACATCCAGGCACAACTGATACAGAGCTCTCTAGGCCCTTTCAGGCAAGAGTGCCGGAAGGTAAACTCTTTACTACGACCTTTGCCGCCAGTGCGCTACTGGATGTTATGGAGAGTGCTCGCGGGGGGCAGAGTGGTCAATTTTTAGCTTGGGATGGCTCTTCAATCCCCTGGTAAGCCATTAAGGAGTTTTTATGCTTTGGATTAAGATGTTTCACATTCTGGCGATGACGAGTTGGATGGCTGGTATTTTCTATCTTCCACGCATATTTGTGCACTATGTTGAGGGTAAGGCAGCGGGTCAAGATGTTGCGCGTTTGTCGATTATGGCGTCAAAACTCTATGGTTTTATGACCATAATGGCGATATTTACACTCGGCTTAGGGCTCTGGTTATGGTTGGGGTATGGCTTTAGTGGTGGCTGGATGCACGCAAAATTGTTGTTTGTCGGCTTTTTGATCGGTTTCCACTTCTGGTGTCGCTCTTACTTGCAGAGATTAAAGCGAGACGAGCTGACTCAGAGTGGACGCTACTTTCGACTCTTCAATGAATTACCGCTGCTCATATTCGTACCGATTCTCATCTTTGTTGTTGTGAAGCCGTTTTAAGAGTCTTTCAACAAAGCCTTTAAACGGCGCTCTAGCAGCTCAGCTTTTTGTTTGAGTTGGCGAGCGTCGTCAATAAATCCCTCAAACTCGACGCGCGTTGGCAATAGGTTGATCTCCTCTTGGAGATACTCTTTAGCGGTCGTTGTCAGTGTTTGACGACTGCTATTTGCCCACTCTAGAGACTGATTAATCGGCTTCATGATCATAGCGGCCGGTAGATCACCGATCTGTTCAGCTAACCAATCTTCCCAGTCGAGGGTTGGGTTATCGAACGCGTGAGAGAGGCGTTGTAGCAGAGCGGAATCGCCTTTAACCTCAACCCCTTGACCGAACATCACACTATTGGGGTCATTCAGCAGCTTCAGCAAATCTGAGGCTGATCCGGTTAAATGAGTGGTCGGTTCGGCGTCGTATTCACGCATGACGCTGACTTGATCATCGCTGAAAATCAGTGTGATCCTCAGCTCTTGTGGCAGTAGTGTGATTCCTAAACTCTGACCTGCAAGCTTGTTTAGAGTGTTACGAGCGCTAGGACGAGTGGATAGATAAGCGTTTATCGCTGATTCAATGGAGCCTGTTAGAGTCGCATCGATCAGATTCATAAACCTAGCCTCTCAATCCGTTATGTTAGGGTTTAATTCCGGTGTGAAGGGCAACAATGCCCTGGGTCAGGTTGCGGTAACGCGTCTGCACAAAGCCAGCACTGTCCATCATCCCTTTAAGAGTCTCTTGATCAGGGTGCATGCGAATCGACTCTGCCAAGTAGCGGTAGCTTTCGGCATCGTTGGCAATCAACTGACCCATTTTTGGCAGTAGATTAAAGGAGTAGAAGTCGTAGGCTTTTGTCAGTAGTGGGTTTTCAGTTTTAGAGAACTCTAACACCATCAACTTACCGCCTGGTTTGAGCACACGGTTCATAGAGCGCAGTGCAGCATCTTTGTCGGTCACGTTGCGAAGGCCAAAGGCGATGGTGATGATATCGAAGGTGTTGTCTTCAAAGGGTAGGCATTCGGCATTGGCTTGCACGTACTCAACGTTACCCGCAACACCCTTGTCGATCAGCTTATCGCGACCCACTTTTAGCATGGAGTCGTTGATATCCGCCAACACCACCTTGCCTGATTGGCCAACGATCTGTGCAAAGCGGCGTGTTAAATCACCTGTTCCGCCAGCGATATCGAGAATTTTATGTCCAGGACGAGCACCGGAACTTTCGATCGTAATGCGCTTCCAAATACGGTGAATACCGCCCGACATCAGATCATTCATCACGTCATACTTAGCGGCTACCGAGTGAAATACGTCGGCAACACGGTTAACTTTTTCATCAACCGGTACCTCTTGGTAGCCAAAGTGCGTGGTGTTTTTCTGATTGTCTGACATGGGGTTGGATCCACTTAACTGTTCAATGGGGCTATTGTAACGACTGAGTGGGAGCTTGTCGTTAACCTATCGCAATCATTCCGTTGTCTCGGCTAGCACCGGCTGCATCAAGTCGAGCGAGATAATCACTCCAATACTGCTGTTGATTGTGCGCTAGGTCGTGGAGGTAGGCCCAGGTATAGAGCCCAGAGTCGTGCCCATCATCAAAGATCAGCTTCAGAGCATAGTTGCCGCTTGCTTCGACACCTTTAAGTCCAACCAAGCGCTTGCCAGTCTGAAGGACCTCTTGACCAATGCCATGCCCACGAACCTCTGCAGAGGGGCTATGAACACGCAAAAACTCTGCGGTCAGCTCATAGTTGCCATCTTCATAAACCAACTCAAGAGTCTTAGAGCGCTTGTGAAGATGGATCTGTTTAGGCATGGGCACAGAACTCATGGGGTAACCTCGTATTACAGAATGTAGTGACTCAAGTCCTCGTCGGCGCTCAGTTCACCAAGGTATTGGTCTACAAAGTTACGATCAATTTCGACGGTTTGACCACTCTTATCCGCAGCGCTGAAAGAGAGCTCCTCAAGTAGGCGCTCCATCATCGTGTGCAGACGTCGTGCTCCAATGTTTTCGGTCTTCTCGTTCACCGACCAGGCGAGCTCGGCGATGCGCTGAATCCCCTCTTGAGTAAACTCAATCGAAACGCCTTCAGTAGCCATCAGGGCTTTATATTGCTCTGTAAGAGCGGCTTTGGGCTCGGTCAAAATACGAGAGAAGTCTTCTGGTGTCAGTGCTTCTAGTTCTACACGAATCGGTAAGCGACCTTGGAGTTCTGGAATCAGATCTGATGGGCGAGCCAAGTGGAAGGCGCCTGACGCAATGAACAGTATATGATCGGTTTTGATCATGCCGTGCTTCGTGCTGACCGTACACCCTTCGATTAGTGGTAGAAGATCTCTCTGTACCCCTTCACGTGATACGTCAGCGTTACCAGACTCGGCGCGTTTACACACCTTGTCGATCTCATCTAAGAAGACAATGCCATTCTGCTCTACCGCTTCTAGCGCTTGCTGTTTGAGGTCGTCCTCTTTAATCAGCTTAGCGGCTTCCTCTTCGGTTAGAAGCTTGAAGGCTTCTGATACTTTAAGACGGCGCGACTGCTTCTTATCCTGCCCCATGTTGGCGAAGAGGCTCTGCAACTGATTCGTCATCTCCTCCATGCCTGGTGGTGTCATGATCTCAACACCAACTTTGGGTTGAGCAATTTCAATATCGATCTCTTTATCGTCGATCTGACCTTCACGCAGCTTTTTGCGGAAGATTTGGCGGGTTGCTGAGTCTGTTTTGTCTAGCTCTTCACTACCGATAGGGCGTGCTTCAGGTAGCAGTGCGTCCAGAATGCGCTCTTCTGCAGCCTCTTCAGCACGGAACTTGTTCTTCTCGATCGCCTGTTCACGCAGCATTTTGATCGATTGGTCGACCAGATCGCGGATGATGGTCTCAACATCACGACCCACATAG
Source organism: Marinobacterium sp. xm-m-312 (assembly GCF_013283295.1). NCBI lineage: Bacteria > Pseudomonadati > Pseudomonadota > Gammaproteobacteria > Oceanospirillales > Oceanospirillaceae > Marinobacterium > Marinobacterium sp. xm-m-312. The sequence goes on from NZ_WBYS01000005.1 coordinate 100,058, forward strand.
CCGACTTCGGTGAATTTTGTCGCTTCAACCTTAATGAATGGAGCGTTGGCAAGCTTCGCCAAACGACGTGCAATCTCAGTCTTACCCACACCGGTTGGACCAATCATAAGAATGTTCTTTGGGGTAACTTCTCCGCGCATCTCTTCATTCAGTTGCATGCGGCGCCAACGATTACGCAAGGCAATTGCAACAGAGCGCTTAGCGGAATCCTGACCAATAATGTGACGATCGAGTTCTGATACGATCTCGCGAGGGGTCATAGCTGACATAAAAGGCTCCTTAAGCGACAGACTCGAGTTGTTCGATGGTTAGGTTGGCGTTAGTGAAGACACAGATATCTGCTGCGATCTGAAGGCTCTTCTCAACGATGTCACGTGCGTTTAGTTCACTGTTATCGACCAGCGCGCGAGCTGCAGCAAGGGCATAGTTACCCCCTGAACCGATCGCAATAACACCGTCTTCAGGTTCGATCACATCGCCGCTGCCGGAGATAAGAAAGGTCTTCTCAGAGTTGGCCACCAGCATCAAGGCCTCTAAACGACGCAACACTCGATCCGAGCGCCACTCGCGAGCAAGGTGGATAACCGCGTTCACAATGTTGCCTTGGTGTTTATCAAGCTGTTGCTCAAATAGATCGCGAAGAGTAATCGCATCGGCAGTACTTCCAGCAAAGCCTGTGATGACTTTGTGTTTATCGATGACATTAACTTTACGGGCGCTACCTTTCATTACGGTATTACCCAGAGAGACTTGGCCGTCGCCGCCTACAACGACTTGATCACCGCGGCGAACAGAAACAATAGTGGTCATTAGAGATTTTCCCAATCATAAGCTTATCTGCATTTATTGGGATGAATCGCCCGTTTTCAAGGGTAGTTTACTTTGCGCTTAACTGGGTGGATGTTCAGCTTTTCGAGTTTGGCTGTGGCGCTTTTTAACTCGTTATAGGTCGAGAAGTTTCCAGTCGATACTCGGTACCAAACGCCGTTGCTCCCCTCTGTACGGGACATGGTCACGTTTGGCAGGCCAGAAAGTGCCAGTCGTGCACGCTGAGCTTCAGCATCGCGTGCATTGCGGAATGAGCCTGTCTGCAGTCGGTAAACGGCATCCAGTGAAGCCGTTTTGGGGGTCGAAACATAGGCTGACTCTTCAGGTGTTTGGACTTCGCTCTCTTCTAATAGCTTGTAGAAACCAAACCGCTCATCCTGTGACTCTAGGTCGATGTTATCTAAAGGGAGAGATTCCCCAGGTTGTCGGGGTTCGACTTTAGCGGGAATCACGGGCTCCAGTGTTGGAACCTGCTGAACCGCTTTGCTATTGCTCGTTGGTGCCGGTTGTTTAATCAAAAAGAAGATCAGACCAGCAAGCAGACCCAAAGCCACGACAACAGCAAGCACTAAACCTGCAGATACTCCTGAAGGTTGAGGAGCAGCCGGTGTTTTGCGAGCGCTCGAAGTGGTACGAGTGGCACCAGCTCGAGGCTTGTTTGACTTGGGTTTGGATGCAAAGTCTCGGTTCGACATGATTACATCTGTTCAGGTGCCGAAACACCCAAAATGGTGAGACCGTTTGCGATGACTTGGCGCACCGCCACGGAAAGCGTAATGCGTGCATTGCGCAGTGCTTCATCGTCAATCAGCATCTTATGGCCGTTATAGTAGGTGTGGTAATCCGAAGCGAGGTCTCGCAGGTAGTTAGCCAGTTGGTGTGGCTCGAAGTTGGCTGCCGCGAGTTTAACCGTCTCTGGGTATTTGCCCAGTGCGGTGACAAGGTCACGCTCCGCTTCGCTATCCAAACGCTCCAGTGATGCTAAGCCCATCGCTTGATCCCAAGCCATACCTTCACTCTCTAATTTGCGCAGTACCGAGCAGATTCGAGCGTGAGCGTACTGGATGTAGTAGACCGGGTTATCCTTAGATTCTGACTTGGCAAGGTCTAGGTCAAAGTCCATGTGCTGATCGGCTTTGCGAGTGACATAGAAGAATCGACATGCGTCATTGCCTACCTCGTCGCGAAGCTCACGCAGTGTGACGAATGAACCTGAACGAGTCGACATCTGAACGCGTTCGCTGCCACGGTAAAGTATGGCGAACTGAACCAGTTTCACCACCAGACGCTCTGGATCGTATCCAAGTGCCTGAATGGCCGCTTTGACTCGAGTAATGTAGCCGTGGTGATCGGCACCCCAGACGTTGATAACTGTTTGGAAACCGCGCTCAAATTTGTTCATGTGGTAGGCGATGTCAGAGGCAAAGTAGGTGGTCTGGCCGTTGGCACGTTTAACCACACGATCTTTATCATCTCCGAAATCGGTCGATTTGAACCAGATATTGCCATCCTCTTCGTAGAGATAGCCCTTATCATCAAGGCGTTTCAGTGCCTCATCAACATCACCGCTGGAAGTCAGTGAGCGCTCACTAAACCAGCACTGGTAGTTCACGCCGAACTCACCTAAGTCTTCGCGAATATCGCCTAGGATTGAGTCCAGGCCAGCATCGAATAGCGTTCTGTATTGTGCGCCAAGGATGTTTTGAGCGCGATCGATAAGCCCATCGATGTGAAGCTCTTTATCGCCGCCTGCCGGTTCATCAGCAGGGACATCGAGATAGAGATCATCGAGTGAACACTGCAGTGCATCACCCTGAGTGGCTTTTAAGCTAGCTGCGATGTCACGAATGTACTCACCCTGGTAGCCGTTGGCTGGGAAGGTGATGGTATCGCCAAGCAACTCGAGGTAGCGAAGAAAGACGCTGACCGCCAGAATGTTCATTTGGCGACCCGCATCGTTGACGTAGTACTCACGCTCAACGTTCATACCACCGGCTTCCAGTAGGTCGGCCAGTGTTGCACCGTAAGCGGCACCGCGGCCATGACCTACGTGCAATGGTCCTGTTGGGTTAGCAGAGACAAACTCTACCTGTACACGATCATCGCTGGTTGGTTTACTGCGGCCAAACTGGTCAGTCTGCTCCAGTACATCGGCAACTACTGAGTAGATTGCAGCATCGTTGACAAAGAAGTTGATGAAGCCAGGACCAGCGATCTCAGCTTTATCAACGACCGTTGAAGCTGGAAGAGCTTGCAAAATCATCTCTGCAATAGCGCGTGGGTTTTGGCGAGCCGGTTTGGCCAGTGTCATCGCAAGGTTGGTCGCAAGATCACCGTGCGCCTTGTCACGTGTGTTTTCAACTTGGATGTTTGGCTCAAGATCAGCAGGGAGTTTGCCCTCTGCTTTCAGTGCTTCAATGGCGCCGTTTAACAGGAGCGCTATCTGTTCTTTCATGTCTTTACTCAGTGAAATAGATCGATGGTGTAGTCTGTCACTACAAAGTTGGCTGCATTATATCGTTTTGCAGCCCTTAAAAGCTATCGACAGGGTCAATGTCTATGTTCCAGCGAACGCGACTCGACTCTTTGTCTTGCTCCAACCAATTTTGTGCCGCTTTCAGAGTGCCTTGGATCGACGTGCGAGAGTCTCCAGTGAACATCAATTGTGCTCTAAACATGCCAGCGCGCTTCTCCATGAAGGAGGGGAAGGGGCCGCTGATCATCGGAAGCTGCTCTCTTGGGTAGGTAGCCTCTAGGGATCTCCTTAAACGCATAAGGTGTGCTTCGGCCCAGCCCTGTTTTTTCGCTTCAGCACGGATAATCGCTTGGAAAGCAAAAGGGGGGAGTTGAGCCTGTTTGCGACTCATCAACTCCTGTTCTGCAAAGGTGAGATAGCCAGAGGTTACCAAGGTGTTTAGTAGAGGGTGATCAACCTGGTGGGTTTGTAACACCACTTCGCCCGGACGTTCCGCTCGCCCCGCTCGGCCGGCAACCTGCATAATAAGTTGCGCGGTACGCTCCATGCCACGAACATCGGCACTGAATAGGCCTGCGTCGGTATTGACGATGACGACCAGTGTGACGTTCGGAAAGTGATGGCCTTTGGCCAGCATTTGAGTACCGACCAAGATGCATGGATCGCCACTGTTAACTTCGTTCATCAAGGACTCAAAGGCTTGGCGAGAGTGGGTTGAATCACGATCCACACGTTTGATGCTGGTATGGGTGAATAGCTCTGACAATCTCTGTTCGATTCTCTCCGTACCGCTACCGGCCGGTCTTAGTTGATCACTGCCACAGTGCTGACAGTGGCGCGGGATAGGGGTTTGTCGATCACAGTGATGGCAGTGCAGCTTTGGTGGTTTGCGGTGCAGCGTCATGCGTGCATCACAGCGTGTACAGTCAACGGTTGATCCGCAATCCTGACAGGTCAGTGTTGGTGCAAAGCCGCGACGGTTGATAAATACCAGGACTTGGTTGCCAAGGGTAATGTGATCGTTAATGCGACTGATAATCTCTGGAGCGAGGCCAGTATCTAACTCAACACCTTTCGTATCAAACAGCTCAAAGGTTGGCGCCGCTGCTCGACCCGCACGCTGTGTTAGTTGCAACTCTTTATAGCGGCCCTGTTGAACGTTAAGTAGCGATTCCAGTGCCGGTGTCGCACTGCCCATGATGACCGGTATATCAAGCTGTTTTGCACGCACCAGAGCAAGGTCTCGTGCGTGATAGCGGAAGCCCTCTTGCTGTTTAAACGACGGATCGTGTTCTTCATCAATGACGATCATCCCAAGATTAGCAAAAGGAATGAAGATCGCTGAGCGTGTGCCAATAACAATGCGTGTCTCCCCGGACTGGATCGACTGCCAAGCATCAAAGCGCATTCGATCCGTAAGGCCAGAGTGCAGCGAAGCAATGTTCGTGTTGAAGCGAGCAGTAAAGCGCTCAACCAGTTGTGGGGTTAAGCCAATCTCGGGCACCAAAATTAGCACTTGCCTGCCGTCGGCCAGCGCTTGCTCGATTGATTGTAGATAGACTTCGGTTTTTCCCGAGCCGGTCACGCCGACTAATAGGATGGGGCTAAAACCCTCGCTCTGTTTGATCTGATCAACCGCTCGTTGTTGCTCAGCATTCAGTGCCAAGCCCGCAACGCTAGGTAGGACAGTATTGACCTGCTGTGCACCGATTAAAGGCGCTTCACAGGGTTCGATCTGCTCCGATTCAATCAGTGCCTTTTGCACTTGTGACGTGAATTCAGCCTCTCTAATTGCGGATGTGCTGATTGGCTGTCGGTTTTTAATGAGCGTAAACAGGGCGCGCTGTCTGACGGCCCGTTTGGGCAGCGATTCAATATCGGCGTGCTCGGTTAAACGCCAGTAATCGGGGGCTGAGAAGGGGTGCTGCTCTTTGCGTGCTAAGTTGGGTAGAAGGTGAATTAAGGCATCGCCCAGTGGGTACTTATAATAGCTTGCCGCCCACTCACCGAGTTGTATCTGCTCATCATCGACAAGGGGCTCCTGATCGAGTAACGCTTCGAAAGGTTTCAGCTTATTTAGTGGCACCTCGGTCTGCTCGCTAAGACTATGAATCATCCCTATCAAGCTGCGCTGCCCGAATTTGACCAGCACACGAGCTCCGACAGCGGGCGCCGTCACTCCTTGCGGAATGGCGTAGTCAAACAGACGGTTTAGGGGTACCGGTAGTGCAACACGTACGATCATGGTCAAAATTTCTAATAAGCGAAGGGCAAGTCTAGCACCCATCTGGTCTTTGGAAATAGCTGCTTCAAGGTATTGGGTGATCAGTGGTTGTTATTCGTACAGCGCCTGCGTATAATTGCGCGCCTTGACATTTCCCGGCGAATTTTTCGTCAGTCGTGCGGTGCTTAAGCAGCATAATATATGCATCAAGCGTTAAGTGGCGGCACATAAAACATAGAGGTTTAATACTATGAAAGCTGGTATCCACCCAGAGTACAACGAAGTTACCTTCAACTGTTCTTGCGGTAACGTAATGACAACTCGCTCTACTATGAAAGAGAGCACAATGGCTGTCGACGTTTGCAGTCAGTGTCACCCTTTCTACACTGGTAAGCAGAAAGAAGCTCAGACCGGTGGTCGAGTGGATCGCTTCAACAAGCGCTTCGGTGCTCGCAGCCTCAAGAAGTAACTTGGGTCTCTGCATGCAGAACATTAAAAAGGCACTCATCGCGAGTGCCTTTTTTATTGTCTGTCAGTCAGCGCAAGCGAGTAGTTGTACCCCACAAGGTGCATCTGAATCGGTACGGGTAGCCAAAGTGGTCGATGGCGATACCGTTCATCTAACCGATGGGCGAAAGGTGCGCTTGATAGGCGTTAATACCCCTGAGCTCTACTCAAAGCCAAGGGCTGAAGAGGGGGCCCTGCAGGCTAAACGCCAATTGCAATCTTGGGTAAACGAGTCAGAATCTTTGCAGCTCTATTTCGGACGTGAGCCTAAAGATCGTTACGGTCGTGTATTGGGCTACTTGTTCGATGGATCGAAAACGCTCTCGCAACGTTTGATCCACGAGGGTTTGGGTTGGGCGATCAGTGTTCCCCCTAATGATCGACTAGCGGATTGTCTCTTCTCATCCGAAAACAGACCAAGAACTCTAGGAAAAGGAGTATGGTCAAAATCCATTGCTGCCGCTAAAGAGATTGAACAGGGTGGTTTCAATTTGGTGTCGGGACGCATTACCAAGATTGATCAGGCTAAAAAGTACCTCTACGTCGAACTGGATGATCGATTGGCGGTTCGCATACCGAAAGAGTGGAACAGGAGTCTCTCCTTTACATTGGGCAACTCACTGGAGGTGCGAGGCTGGATTTTGGATCGCCGTGACTCTTTAAAGCCGGGCTCGCGATTTAAACCCTTTTTGCTGCCGGTTTTAGATAAACGGCATATCAAAATGTGAAACGGTTATAAGCCCAATTGCTTAGACAGTTTCCAAGAATAGACCTTTCTACCGAGAGGTTATTTTTATATCATCCCACAACGACCTTTAACTAGAACATAACTTAGCCTATCTGCATTATGCCTATGGGCCTATAACCATTCAGGATTCTACAATGTCTCAAGACTTTAAACAGGCAGCACTGGATTACCATGAGTTTCCAATGCCAGGTAAAATCAGCGTAGAACTATCTACACCTGCTGAAACTTCACGCGACCTATCTCTTGCATACTCTCCAGGTGTTGCTGAGCCAGTGCGTGAGATCGCTAAAGATCCTGAAAATGCTTACCGTTACACAGCCAAAGGCAACCTGGTTGCCGTTATCTCAAACGGCTCTGCTATTTTGGGTCTTGGCGACCTAGGTCCATTGGCTTCTAAGCCAGTCATGGAAGGTAAAGCGCTTCTATTCAAACGTTTTGCAAACATCGACTCTATCGACATCGAAGTGGATGCTGAGAGCCCACAGGCGTTTATCGATACTGTCGCTCGCATCGCTGATACCTTCGGTGGTATCAACCTAGAAGACATCAAAGCACCAGAGTGTTTTGAAATCGAACGCACGTTGATCGAGCGTTGTAACATCCCAGTCTTCCACGATGACCAGCACGGTACTGCGATTGTTACCGCTGCCGGTATGATCAACGCACTTGAGCTTGCTGGTAAGAAGCTAGAAGAGGCATCGATTGTATGTCTTGGTGCTGGCGCTGCAGCAAGTGCTTGTATGAAGCTGTTGATCAACATGGGTGCTCGCAACGAGAACATCTACATGATCGACCGTAAGGGTGTTATCCACTCGGGTCGTGATGATCTAACTCCCGAGAAAGCGATCTTCGCAACTGAAACGGATAAACGTTCACTTGAAGATGCTATCGATGGCGCTGACGTATTCCTTGGTCTATCAGGTCCTGATCTGCTTTCAGCAGAGAACCTAGCTAAGATGGCAACTAATCCTGTTGTCTTCGCTTGTGCAAACCCTGATCCAGAGATCAAGCCAGAACTTGCTCGCGCGACTCGTGAAGATGTCATCATGGCAACAGGTCGTTCAGACTACCCTAACCAGGTAAACAACGTGCTAGGTTTCCCATTCATCTTCCGTGGCGCTCTAGATGTTCGTGCAACAGCGATCAACGAAGAGATGAAAGCCGCAGCCGTTATCGCACTAGCAGAACTTGCTAAGCAACCTGTTACACAAGAAGTACTGGATGCTTACGGCCTAGAGAGCCTAGAGTTCGGTCGTGAATACATTCTGCCGAAAGCGACAGATTCACGTCTTTTGGGCGCGGTATCTTACGCAGTGGCTAAAGCAGCGATCGATTCAGGTGTTGCCGTTAAAGGCATGCCAGAGAACTACCCACTGAGCTAATCACTCTGAGGTAAATAAGAAGGGAAGCCACTGGCTTCCCTTTTTTTGTGTTAAACACATTACAGAACTTAACGGATTATCGGAACAGCTCTTCAGAAGTAGGAGGAGCTACTTCACTGCCCGGTTTAGGAGCGACCTCAGTCGGTACCTGCTCCTCTTTGAAAATCTCGTTGTAAGCGTTTTTCTGTCCTTCGTAAGCTAGTAGTCCTGTCGCAGGATCAATCAGAGCCGTCGCAATACCTGCCGGTTCAGGCAGGTAACTTTCAGGGATGTTACGAAGAGCATCTCCCATGAAGTCGATCCACATAGGCAGTGCAGCCGTGCTACCCCATTCGCGCTTACCTAGATGAGACGGTTGGTCAAAGCCGACCCAAGCCGTTGCGCTCAATTTAGGGGTAAAACCGCTGAACCAAGAGTCTTTTTGATCATTGGTTGTTCCCGTTTTGCCAGCTAGGTCACCACGTTTCAGAGCCAGTGCTCGACGACCAGTACCCTTTTTAATGACGTCGCGCATCATGTCGTGAATGATGTAAGCGGTGCGTTCATCTAGCAGACGTTCAGCGAGAGGTTGTCCCGTTAACGTCACTAGTTGCGGGTCACTCTCGGTGCTGGCTTGCGCCTCAGAAGCTGTATCATTGGAAGCCATGTCGGCGAGCTCTTGAGCGATTAACTCTGCTTGCTGGCGTTCAGGACAACTACCGCAGGCAATACTCGGATTGGCAGCAAACAGAGGTAGTCCTTCACGGTCTAGCACCGACTCAATGATGTAAGGATTGATTTTGAATCCACCATTGGCAATCGAGGCATATCCTGTTGCAACCTGAAGCGGTGTGGCATCAGCACTGCCTAGCGAGAGTGATAAGTTTTTAGGAAGCTTATCCTCTTCAAAACCAAAACCGAGTATGAAGTTTCGCGTCTCTTCGATACCTAAAGCTCGCATCAGACGAATGGATATTAGGTTACGTGACCGGTATAGCGCCTCACGAAGTCGAGTCGGACCGCCAAACTTGCCATTATCGTTCTCAGGCCGCCAGTTACCCTCTAGGCTGACGTCATGGAAAACAACGGGAGCGTCATTGATTACTGACCCCGGAGTGTAGCCATTGCTCAGAGCGGCACTGTATAGAAAAGGTTTAATATTAGAACCCGGCTGACGGTACGCTTGAGTGGCTCGGTTGAACTTGTTTAGATAGAAACTAAATCCGCCGGTTAGGGATTGAATTGCGCCATTCTCAGGATTGATGGCAATGAACGCACCTTGCACTTCGGGCAGTTGCGAGAGACGCCAGCCTTCAGCGGTTTGGCGAATTCGAATCATATCGCCAACAGCCAGCACTTCGGATGCTTTTTTCGGTTCAGAGCCGGTTGAGTTAACCCCTTTATATGCTCGAGCCCAGCTGATACCTGACCAGCGCAGCGTCGTTTCGCTGCCATCACCAAGTAGTAGCGTCGCTTCAGAATCATCCACCGCTTTCACCAGAGCCGCCTCAAGTCCGCCATAGGCTGGTGTCGCTTTAAGTTTTTTCTGCAGTGCAGAGGGTTCAATCTCTGTTAGATCAAAATGCTGCTCTGGACCACGGTAGCCGTGGCGTTCCGTGTAAGCCAGCAGCGCCGTTCTGAGCGCTTGATTGGCGCTGCGCTGCATGGTGCTGTCAATGGTCGTGTAGGCTTTCATACCCTCGGTGTAGATCCTTTCACCGTAGGTTTCATAGAGCTCCGCACGAACCATCTCTGCAACGTAAGGCGCAGGGATTTCAATATCAGCACCGTGGTAGCTAGCCGTAACCGGTTGATTGACCGCGTCGGAGTAGTCAGTCGTTGTAATGAAGCCTAGCTCCTGCATTCGACCAAGAATCCAGTTACGACGTTCGAGGGCTCGTTGCGGGTTAGTAATGGGGTTATAGGCTGATGGCGCTTTAGGTAAACCTGCGATCATTGCCAGTTGAGCGATGTTGAGCTGATCAATGGTTTTGCCATAGTAGACCTGTGCGGCGGCTTGTATGCCATACGATCGGTGGCCTAGATAGATTTTGTTGATGTAGAGCTCAAGGATCTCTTGTTTAGAGAGTGATTGTTCAATGCTGAGTGCTAACAGAATCTCAACAAATTTACGCTCAAAGGTACGCTCGCGCGTTAGGAAGAAGTTCTTAGCCACCTGCATGGTGATGGTCGAGCCGCCACTCTGAATTTTGCCAGAAGTTGCTAGCTGAAAGGCTGCACGAAAAAGCCCGCGAAGATCGATCCCTTGGTGTTCAAAAAATCGTGCATCCTCTGCGGCTTGAAGAGCATGGATAAAGTGTTGCGGGATATCGGCATAGCTGATTGGCGTTCGGCGCATTTCTCCAAACTCAGCAATCAACTTTTCATCTGCACTGTATACGCGCAGAGGGGTTTGAAACTCAACCTCACGCAGGGTCTCAGCGTCAGGCAATTGTGGGCTAAAGTAGTAGTAGATTCCGCCGGCTGCCAAAACGGCTCCCAGCAATCCAATTGCAGCCAGTGCCATCAACCATTTAATAATTTTTTTAATTATGCGCATTAATCTGCAAATTTCTTAAATTGAGCTAGGATTATAACGAGAACTTGATTTAGGTCCATAATGTCACTTGTAACTTTTGTGACCTAGTCTAGAGTGAAGTTAGATAATATCCACTAATTATTAGGTATTTTTGTGTTCAAACTCTTTGGTGGTAACAAACAAAGTGTTTTGGGAGTTGATATCGGGAACTCCTCTCTTAAGCTTGTTGCTTTAAGCTTTCGTGGAAAGACGCCTGTGCTGGACGGCTTTGGCGTCATCTCTCTGCCAGAAAAATCCTTTGTAGATGGCAGTATTGAGAAACCTGAAGAGGTTGCCGATGCCATTGTCAAAGCACAACGTCTGGCGGGTGTGAAAGCCACGCGAGCCATCACATCCGTAGCCGCCTCTGACGTGATCACAAAAGAGATTCAAATTTCTGAACTGTTCTACGGCTTTGACCTTGAAGAGCAAGTTAAAATTGAAGCCGATCAATTTATCCCCTATCCAATAGAGGATGTTGCACTGGATTTCGAGGTGCTAGGGCCTGTGCAAGGTAATCCGGCATTTAATCGAATTGGGATTGTCGCTTGTCGTCGCGACGGCGTCTCTGCTCGAGAGGATTGCCTAGATTTGGCTGGGCTCCAATGCGATGTGGTTGATGTAGATACCTATGTCTATGAACGCGCACTCCCACCAGAAGAGCTGGTGCCTGGAAGAGCCTGTGCGATTGTCGATTTTGGCGCTCATAATCTTACCTTTTACGCTTTTAAGGATGGCTTGATTAGCTACCATCGTGAGCATACCTTTGGGGGCGAGGAACTACTGCAGCAACTGCAACTCTACACAGAGCTGCCGCATGATGAATTGGCTGCACAGCTGCGACACGGTGAACTAGATCCCTCGCTTATCAGTCTCATGGAGAGCTTTGCTGATTCAGCGGTTCAGCAGGTCTCTAGAGCTTTGCAGTTCTATTCAGCTTCGGGGTCCCAAGAGCAGTTATCGACACTGTATATCACGGGCGGTCTAGCCTCTCTACCTGGTATCAAAGATAAATTGAGCAGTGAGTTGGGTATTAAGGTTCATGGTTTAGATCCGTTTGAGAGAATAGAAATTTCGTCCCAGATCAATATAGATCGTTTGAATGCTGAAAAGAACGCTTTGACTAAAGCACTCTCTTTGGCCTTGCGTGGTGTCGGGGGGCAATATGAGAACCATTAACCTGAGACCTTGGCGTGAAGAGCGAAATGCTTTCCTGCAAAAACGTTTCTATACACAACTTATCGTCACCGCTCTGTTGGCCGCTTCGATTATCGGAGCGAGTTACTACTACCTAACGGTTATGTTGAATAGGCAGCAGGATCGAAACGCTTATCTAACCAGCGAAATTTCGCGCCTAGATGTTAAATTGAAAGAGATACAAGAGCTTAAAAACAAGCGTGAACGCCTGCTAGAACGACTGACTGCAATTCAAGAGCTGCAGGGTACACGTCCTATTATTGTTCGCACCTTTGATGAGTTGGTAGAGGTTATGCCTGATGGCATTCACTACCAGTCACTGAACCGCTCTGGCCAAGAGATGTCGATCAATGGCCTTGCGGTTGCTAATGAAGATGTCTCGTCGTTGATGCGCACATTAAATGACTCCATCTGGTTTGGTGAGCCCTCGTTGTCGAAAGTCGCGACACAGAATGGTTTGAAGAGTTTTAATTTGCGAGTGCCGCTTGAGCGCCCCAATGTTGAGGAGGCTGCACAATGAGCTCAGTTTCCCTAAAACAGAAGTTTGAACGCGCGTTTCGCGGTTTTGACATCAATAACTTAGATCTGTCCGAAGCTTGGAGCTGGCCTTATGGCGTAAAAGCGATCGCGTTTGCTCTTTTGTTCATCGTTATTAATGGTGTCGGCTTTAACTTCTTAGTGATGGATCAAAAAGAGTCGCTCGACAGAGAGATTGGTAAAGAGCAGACACTCAAAACTCAGTTTGAAGCGAAGTCCTACCAAGTGGCCTCACTGGATGCACTGAGACGTCAAATGGCGGACGTTGAGTTGCGCTTTGCTGAGATGCTGGCGCAACTGCCAACAGAGAAAGAGGTACCGGGTCTGCTCGAGGATATCAGTGCGACAGGTCGAAACGCGGGACTTGAAATAGACTCCATCGCGCTGCAGCCAGAACGCAAAGCCTCATTCTATGTCGAGCTACCGATCGCCATTCAGGTTAAAGGTACCTACCATCAGATGGGTCAGTTCGTGTCGGGTGTTGCCAGCGTTAAGCGCATCGTAACCCTACATGATTTCAACCTTAGCCCAGCCAATGGTGATCTTTTGACCATGAGCATCAGCGCTAAAACTTACCGCTATGATGATGAGGAGTGATGTGATGAATAGAACAATCAAACATCTCTCTCTCATCGCGCTATTGGCATCTCTTTTGCAGGGTTGTATCTGGGTAGATGATTCGTCGGACCTTAAACTCTTTGTTCGTGAGAAGCTGGCGGCGCCTGGAGGTGGCATTGAACCGCTGCCTGAGCTGATCGCCTACGAAGCCTTTGTTTATGAAGGACCTTGGCAGCGTGATCCCTTTGTACCGCTATTGCCACAACAGTTTCTCGATGACGATGAGGTCGTGGTTGCACCAACAATCATGCCTGATTTCAATCGTATTAAAGAGTACTTGGAAGAGTTTCCGGTTGAGCAGTTGCAGATGGTAGGAACAATTACCTCGCCAATGGATGGTCAATTGATCGCCCTAGTCAGAGACAGTAACTCTGAAGTGCATCAGATTAAAATGGGTGCTCGCATGGGCATCGATTATGGTGTTGTAGTGAATATTGATGAACGCGGTATTGAGTTGAAAGAGATTGTATCGAACGGCCGCGGCGGCTGGATGAGCAGACCCAGAGTCGTCAAACTGCCGGGATTGGAGTAAGCCATGAATATGAAGAGATGGAAATTAAATATGTCGGTTCAGCGTTTAGTTACTCTGGTCACTTTGATGCTTATGTCGACGATGGCGTCGGCGCAAACGTTAAATGCTGTGGTTGCGACTGCGCTGCCGGGCAATCAGACAGAGTTGAGGTTTGACTTCACGGATCAACCGGCCGAACCAAAAATTTACGCAGTGGATACACCTGCGAGGTTGGTGGTTGATTTGTGGGGTGTTGATAAATCTGAGCAGTTGGATCGTTCAATCAGTGTTGGCTCTGGTCCCGTATCAAAACTGCTTTTTGCAGAAACCAACGATCGCCTTCGTGTCGTTGTCGAGCTGACGGAATCGGTTGGCTACCAAACCTCAGTGCAGGGTAATCAATTGATCCTCTCAATGGGTAACTCAACTCAAGCTTCAGCCGCTACTGCAGCAACGGCATCTAAAGCAGCTCCTGCTCAAAAAACCACTGTAGATGACACAACACGAGTAGTGGGTGTCGATTTTGAGCGTCTAGAAGGCAATCAAGGTCGGGTGACGATCTCTCTGAGTGACGATCGTGCTGGATTGGATATTATCGAAGAGGGTAACGGCGTCATTGTTAATCTGGTCGGGGCAACCTTGGCACCCGGGCTGTCTCAAAAGCTTGATGTCAAAGCCTTTGCGACACCGATTAACTTTATCGACTCGATGAATGCTGATGGCAGTGCGGCAATTTTGATTCTGCCCTCTAGCGACCCTTACGATTACCTCGCGTACCAATCCAACAACCAACTAGTGCTAGATTTCAAACCGATCTCGTTGAGTGCTCAAGCGGATCTTCAGAAAGATCTGTTCCCGTTTACCGGTGAAGAGATCGATCTAAACTTCCAAAATGTAGAGGTGCGCTCTGTACTCCAAATCATTGCAGAAGTGGCAGAGAAGAACCTAGTGGTAGGCGATGAAGTGAGCGGTAATACCACGCTTCGTCTGAAGAATGTCCCTTGGGATCAGGCGCTGGATATTATTTTGAAGACCAACGGGCTGGATAAGCGTGTCGTGGGTAACGTCATGCTAGTGGGCGATGCAACACAAATCGCCGATCGTGAACGTCAAGAGCTTGAAAACCAGCAACAGGTTAAAGAGCTGGCGCCGCTGGTAACCGAATACATCCAGATCGACTACCGCCGTGCCTCTGAGATGAAAGAGTATCTTTCGGCGGCCAATCTGATCAGTGAGCGTGGTTTTGTATTGGCTGATGACCAAACCAACGTCCTAATGGTGCGTGAGACTAACGCAGCCATCGAAGATATCCGCCGAACTCTGAAGCGCTTTGATGTTGAAGTCGCTCAGATCATGGTGGAGGCGCGCGTAGTCACGGCTTCGGCGAACTTCTCAGAAAGTCTTGGTGTTAAATGGGGTTTTGCTAATGGCCCAACCACCGTATTGGGTGATGGTCAGCTCTCTTTTGGTTCAGGCATTACGGCTCCAGGTGTGGCGGGCGTCACTCAGTCTGGTTTGAATGTGGACTTCGGTGTGGCAGGACCCTCTCTAGCGGTCGGCTTTATCAAAAACTCGCTACTGCTCTCGGCTGAACTTTCTGCGCTTGAGAGCTCAGGTAATGGTGAGGTGATTTCACAACCTAAGGTGATTACAACCAATGGTAAGGCGGCGAATATCACCTCTGGGCAACAGATTCCGTACCAAACTGTTGAAGACGGTACAACGACAACCGCATTCAAAGATGTCGCGCTCTCGCTTAACGTTACACCCCAGCTAAACCCAGGTGACCGAATCGCTATGGATCTGGCAATTAATCAGGACAGTGTGGGCTCAACCCTGGCTAATGGTGAAATTTCTATCAATACAAACCAATTAACTACTTCGGTTGTGGTTAACGATGGTGATACCATAGTGCTTGGTGGGGTATTCCGTACTGAAGCATCCGATGGTGTTCAGAAGGTTCCAGGTCTAGGTGACCTGCCTGTTATTGGTGCTGCGTTTAGAAATCGACAGACAACAGAACAGAAGAACGAGTTGTTGATCTTCATTACCCCGAAACTGATTCGTGAGTCACTGAACGTGCGGTAGTGTAAGGCTGTTTTTTGAAAATATTTTTAATTGGCCCTATGGGATCTGGAAAGAGCACCATAGGGCGTTTGCTTTCTAACGAGCTGAAATTGGAGTTTATTGACTCCGATAAAGTGATTGTTGACCGTGCTGGCGCCGATATTCCTTGGATCTTCGATGTTGAGGGTGAAGAGGGCTTTCGCGATCGCGAGCAGACGGTTATCGATCTAATCACTCAGCAAGATGACATCGTCTTAGCGACGGGCGGTGGTGCTGTGATGCGCCCAGCCAACCGAGAATTCCTCCGCAGCCGTGGTTTCGTTATCTACCTAGAAACCAGTATTGATCAGCAGATTGAGCGCACCGCGCGTGATCGCAACCGTCCTCTGCTGCAAACCCAAGATCCTCGCAAGACACTAGAGACCCTTTTAGAAAAACGAGATCCACTCTACCGCGACACCGCCGATATGATACTGCGCACTGATCGCAGACATCCGCGTATGGTCATCAGTGAGATCGTCAAAGCCCTTAAAAAACATCGCGTTCTGAAAAGCGCGTAGTCAGGATTCATCGCATGCAAGAGTTAAAAGTCGACTTAGGTGACCGTAGCTACCCTATCTACGTAGGCGACCATCTTTTTCAGAAAGTAGATATTGCGGGTGCGGTTCGGGGTAAGCAGGTAATGATCGTCACCAATGAGACGATTGCTCCACTATACTTGAGCGCGCTGCGTGACCAGCTTCCTGGCCTTCAAGTGGACGAAGTGATTCTGCCAGACGGTGAGTCATTCAAAACTTTAGATACTCTTAACCTTATTTTCGATGCCTTGTTGCAGATGCGCCACAACCGCACGACCACACTGATCGCTCTAGGTGGTGGAGTTATCGGAGATATGACTGGTTTCGCAGCGGCCTCCTATCAGCGTGGTGTCGATTTCATTCAGATACCGACAACCTTGCTCTCTCAGGTAGACTCATCGGTGGGGGGGAAAACGGGCGTTAACCATCCGCTGGGTAAGAATATGATCGGTGCCTTTTATCAGCCCAAAGCGGTATTGGCCGATACCGATGTCTTGAAGACACTCCCAGAGCGTGAGTTGGCCGCGGGTCTTGCTGAAGTGATCAAGTACGGTTTGATCTACGATGTTGAATTTCTTGCTTGGCTGGAGAAGAACATCGATGGACTTAACGACTGTGATCCTGAGTTGATGGCATATGCCATTAAACGTTCTTGTGAAATCAAAGCAGAGGTCGTTGCACAAGATGAGCGTGAAGGCGGTATTCGTGCCATTTTGAATCTTGGTCACACCTTTGGCCATGCCATTGAGACTGATCAGGGCTACGGAAATTGGCTGCATGGTGAAGCGGTGGGAGCAGGTATGTGGATGGCTGCAGATCTTTCGATGCGTCTCGGTTGGTTAGAGCCTGCTGATTTAGCACGTGTTGAAACACTCTTGCGTCGAGCGAAGTTGCCGATAGCACCTCCAGCAGATATGACGCCGGATCGGTTTATTGAGTTGATGTCGGTTGATAAGAAGGTTTTAGACGGTCAGATTCGACTCGTCTTGCTGCAACAGCTAGGTCAGGCAGTCGTTACCAGCGAGGTCGACCCCGAAGCCCTAAAATCGACACTAAAGCAGCACTACAGCGGCGAATAAAAAAATTCCGACTTACAAAACGCGCCAACTTGGCGCGTTTTTTGTTTTTTCTTGGTCGATTTGTAGCCAGAGCCGTAGAAGTGTAGAATTACGGTCCCATTTTGCCTCTGTGTCATTTCTCTAGAGGTGTATTCAGGTTTTAAGTGCCTGATTTTATTTAAGTTTTTAGGTAGGAATAGCGTATGAGCAACGGTCTGTATCGCGCGGATGAATTTAAAGATAACTGCGGTTTTGGTCTAATGGCCCACATGCAGGGCGAAGCAAGTCATAAGGTACTTGATAACGCCATTGAAGCATTGGCCTGCATGACTCACCGTGGTGGTATTGCAGCGGATGGTAAGACGGGTGATGGCTGTGGTCTGTTGATGCAGATGCCACGCGATTTCATGCGTGCAGCCGCTAAGAATGAGTTGAATGTCGACCTAACTGACACCTTTGCTGTTGGCATGGTATTCCTATCTAAGGATGCCGCGGCGGCTGACAATGCTCGTACTGTCATGAATCGCGAACTTGAAGCGCAGGGCCTTACCGTTGCTGGCTGGCGTGTAGTTCCGACGGATGACAGCTGCCTTGGTCCTATCGCGAAAGAGACGCTTCCACAGATCGAACAAGTTCTGATCAATGTGTCAGACATGGATGCAAAAGCGCTTGAAGTTGCGCTGTTTGTGGCTCGCCGTAAAGTTGAGATCGCTCTGTCTGATGATGCAGATTTCTACATCTGTACCCTATCTGAGCGCGTGATCAGCTACAAAGGCTTGATGATGCCTGTCGATCTTCCTGTGTTCTATAAAGACCTTGCAGATCCTGAGTTGAAGACAGCGGTGTGTACCTACCACCAGCGCTTCTCAACGAACACAGCACCGCGCTGGCCTCTTGCACAGCCATTCCGTTTCCTTGCTCACAATGGCGAGATCAACACGGTAGAAGGTAACCGCAACTGGGCTCGTGCACGTGCCTCTAAATTTGCTACTCCATTGATTCCAAATCTTGATGAGTTACAGCCAATCGTTAACACCACCGGCTCTGACTCGTCATCAATGGATAACATGATCGAATTCCTACTGGTCGGTGGTATCGATATCTACCGCGCGGTTCGTATGATCATTCCACCTGCGTGGCAGAACGTTGACACCATGGACACTGAGCTACGTGCATTCTACGAGTACAACTCAATGCACATGGAAGCTTGGGATGGTCCTGCTGGCATGGTTATGACTGATGGTCGTTACGCGGTCTGTCTTCTAGACCGTAACGGTCTTCGCCCATCTCGATGGGTAATGACCAAAGACGGCATGATCTGTACCGCTTCTGAGATCGGTGTATTCAGCTACGAACCAAGCGATATCGTGGCTCAAGGCCGTGTTGGACCGGGTCAGATTCTAGCAATCGATACAGAGACAGGTGATGTACTGCACACTGATGATGTCGATAATCGTCTTAAGAAGGCACAGCCTTACAAGCAGTGGTTGAAAGAGAACACACTGCGTCTAGAGAACACGATGAATCTTTCCGTTGAAGCGGAAGCGCTCAGTGATATGTCCCCAGAAGAGACTAAGACTTACATGAAGATGTTCAATGTAAGTTTTGAAGAGCGTGACCAGGTGCTTCGTCCGTTGGGCGAAAGTGGCATGGAAGCGGTTGGCTCAATGGGTGATGACAAGCCGATGGCCGTGTTATCAGAGAAGATTCGTTCGCCATACGATTACTTCCGTCAGCAGTTTGCACAGGTGACCAACCCACCAATCGACCCACTACGTGAAGCGATCGTGATGTCACTAGAGACCTGCCTAGGTCGTGAGCAAAACGTATTTGAAGAGACTGCGGATCACGCTCGTCGTGTTGTATTGACGATGCCAGTACTCTCTGCAAGCAAGTTCTACCGTATTCGTGACAACGATGAAAAAGGGTTTGAAGTTGCTGTTATCGATCTTAACTACAACCCAGAAGAGTTATCGCTTGATAAAGCGATCGTTGCTGTCTGTGATAAGGCGGAAGCTGAGGTTCGTGCTGGAAAATCGATCATCATCCTATCGGATGCCAACATTGAGAAAGGTAAGTTACCTATCCATGCAGCGATGGCGACGGGTGCCGTTCACCACCGTCTAATCGATACAGGTATCCGTACTGATGCCAACATCATTGTAGAGACTGGTACGGCTCGTGACCCACACCATTTCGCAGTTCTATTCGGTTTTGGTGCTACCGCGGTCTACCCATACTTGGCTTACCGTGTGCTGACTGATCTTTGTCGTACTGGCGAGATGCTACAAGATGCTCTACAAAGCCACGAGAACTACCGTAAAGGTATTGATAAAGGCCTGTTCAAGATCCTATCTAAGATGGGTATCTCAACCATCGCGTCGTACCGTGGTGCTCAGTTGTTTGAAGCGATCGGCCTTAGCGATGAAGTGGTTGATCTCTGTTTCAAAGGGGTTACTAGCCGTATTCAGGGCTCTAAATTTGCTCACTTTGAAGAGGACCAAGCGGCGTTGGCTAAAACTGCCTTCATCGCGCGTAAGCCAATCACTGATGGCGGTCTACTGAAGTACAAGTTTGGTGGTGAGTACCATGCTTACAACCCAGACGTGGTACAAGCAATCCACGAAGCGGTTAAGTCGGGTGATCAGAAGC
Source organism: Marinobacterium sp. xm-m-312 (assembly GCF_013283295.1). Lineage (NCBI taxonomy): Bacteria > Pseudomonadati > Pseudomonadota > Gammaproteobacteria > Oceanospirillales > Oceanospirillaceae > Marinobacterium > Marinobacterium sp. xm-m-312. The sequence continues at coordinate 119,998 of NZ_WBYS01000005.1, forward strand.
ACTACGACCGTTACGCTAAACTGGTTAACGAACGTGGCATCGCGACGATTCGTGATATGCTTAAGCTTAAAGATGTCACTCCGATTAGTATTGATGAAGTAGAACCCGCTGAAGCGATTTACCCACGTTTTGATACAGCGGCAATGTCGCTCGGTGCACTCTCTCCAGAGGCGCATGAAGCTCTAGCTGTTGCTATGAACGAACTGGGCGGTCGCTCTAACTCAGGTGAGGGTGGTGAAGACCCTGTCCGTCACGGCACCATTAAGCGCTCTAAGATCAAGCAGATCGCATCGGGCCGTTTTGGTGTGACACCGGAATACCTGGTGAATGCTGATGTTATGCAGATTAAAGTGGCTCAGGGCGCGAAACCAGGTGAAGGTGGTCAGCTACCAGGTGGTAAGGTTAACAGCCTAATCGCGCGCCTACGTTACTCGGTGCCAGGTGTGACATTGATCTCGCCTCCACCGCATCACGATATCTACTCGATCGAGGATTTGGCGCAGCTTATTTTCGACCTTAAACAGGTGAATCCTGAAGGTCTGGTCTCTGTGAAGCTCGTCTCTCGTCCAGGTGTCGGTACCATTGCCTGTGGTGTTGCTAAAGCCTATGCAGATTTGATCACAATTTCTGGTTACGACGGTGGTACTGCGGCATCACCTCTAACATCGATTCACTACGCAGGTTCACCTTGGGAACTTGGTCTAGCCGATACTCACCAGTCACTGCGCGGTAACCATCTGCGTGGTGCGATTCGTCTGCAGACAGACGGTGGTTTGAAAACGGGTCTAGACGTTGTTAAAGGCGCGCTACTGGGTGCAGAGAGCTTCGGTTTCGGTACCATGCCAATGGTTGCATTGGGTTGTAAGTACCTACGTATCTGTCACTTGAACAACTGTGCGACCGGTGTTGCGACGCAGAATGATCGTCTACGTAGCGATCACTTCCGCGGTACTGTAGAGATGGTTAAGAACTACTTCCGCTTTGTGGCAGAAGAGGTTCGTCAGATCATGGCTCAGCTGGGTCTGCGCACTGTCGAAGAGATGGTTGGCCGTGTTGATCTACTAGAGATCATCGAAGGCAAAACTGATCGTCAGAAATCACTGGATCTTTCGCCGCTCATCAGTGATGCCGGTGTGCCAGCAGATCGTCCACAGACGGTTCAGCAAGAGCGCAACGTTCCGTTTGATGAAGGCCGTCTAAACACTGACATGTTAGCGATGGCGCAAGCTGCAATCGATTCAGCAGCCGGCGGTGAGTTTGAACTGACAATCACTAACTGTGACCGTTCAGTGGGCGCACGCACCTCGGGTGCTATCGCTAAGAAACACGGCAACTTGGGCATGGAAAACAACCCAATTACCTTTAAGTTCCGTGGCCACGCAGGTCAATCATTCGGTGTCTGGAACGCCGGTGGTCAGAACCTTCTTCTAGAGGGTGATGCGAACGACTACGTTGGTAAAGGCATGGCGGGCGGTAAGATCGTCATCAAACCATTCTCTGAAGTGACTTACGCCTCACAAGAGACTGCGATTATCGGTAACACCTGTCTATACGGTGCAACGGGCGGTAAGTTGTTCGCAGCGGGCTGTGCAGGTGAACGTTTCGGTGTTCGTAACTCAGGTGTACATGCCGTGGTTGAAGGCGCCGGTGATCACTGTTGTGAGTACATGACGGGCGGTTTGGTAACGGTTCTGGGTGATACAGGTTACAACTTCGGTGCAGGTATGACGGGCGGCTTCGCTTATGTACTGGATAAAGATCGTAGTTTCGTGGATAAGTACAACCACGAATTGGTTGATATCCACCGTATCCACACCGAACACATGGAGCAGTACAAAAACCACCTGCGCTCAGTGATCATCGAATTCGTTCGTGAAACGGGCAGTGCTTGGGGTCAGGAAATTCTGGATAACTACGAAGATTTCCTTGGCAGCTTCTGGCTGGTTAAGCCAAAGGCGGCGAGCCTAGATGTTCTGCTTAACAGCATGACACACGCTCCAGAGTAAGATTTAGGTTTATTAGATTATCGCCCAGATGCGTCTGGGCTTAGACAAGAGGTGGGACTATGACTACCCGTCTTCACAACAATTTTCAGTTTGTTGAAGTAGGCCGTAAGGGCCCAGAAAAGATCGAAGCAGAAGTACGCCGTGGCGAGTTTGCTGAGATCTATCAGCCGTTTGAGCAAGAGGACGTTAACGCACAGGCACATCGTTGTCTTGAGTGTGGTAACCCATACTGTTCATGGAAATGCCCAGTACACAACCACATCCCTAACTGGTTGAAGTTGGTTTCAGAGGGTAACTTGTTTGAAGCGGCTACTCTGTCGCACCAGACAAACTCACTGCCCGAAGTGTGTGGCCGTGTCTGCCCACAAGATCGCCTCTGTGAAGGCGCTTGTACACTCAACGAAGAGTTTGGTGCGGTGACCATCGGTTCGGTAGAGAAGTACATCACGGATACCGCTTTTGCGATGGGCTGGCGTCCAGACATGTCCAATGTGACGTGGACTGACAAGAAGGTTGCTGTTATCGGAGCAGGCCCTGCAGGTCTTGGTTGTGCCGACATCCTTGCGCGTAACGGCGTTAAGCCAGTGGTATTCGATCGTAACCCAGAGATCGGCGGTCTACTGACCTTCGGTATTCCTGAGTTTAAGCTTGAGAAAGATGTCATGGTTCAGCGTCGTGAGATCTTCGAAGCGATGGGTGTTGAGTTCAAACTGAACACTGAAGTGGGTAAAGACATCACGATGCAGGAACTGGTTGATCAGTTCGATGCAGTCTTCCTTGGCATGGGTACTTACACCTACATGAAGGGTGGTTTCCCAGGTGAAGATCTTGACGGTGTCTACGATGCACTGCCTTTCTTGATCTCTAACGTAAACCACTGCCGTGGCTACGAGAAAGATGCTTCTGAATACATCAGCATGGAAGGTAAGAGAGTTGTTGTGCTTGGTGGTGGTGACACTGCGATGGACTGTAACCGTACCTCGATCCGTCAAAAAGCGGCGAGCGTAACCTGTGCTTACCGCCGTGACGAAGAGAATATGCCAGGCTCTAAGCGCGAAGTCGAAAACGCGCGTGAAGAGGGCGTCAACTTCATGTTTAACCGTCAGCCCGTTGAAGTGGTTGGTGAGAACGGCAAAGTAACCGGTATCAAAGTGGTTACGACTCAGATGGGTGAGCCCGATGAGAACGGTCGTCGTCGCGCAGAAGTGGTCGAAGGTTCAGAAGAGATCCTACCTGCTGATGCGGTATTGGTTGCATTCGGTTTCCGTCCTAGCCCAGCGCCTTGGATGGCTGATTTCGGTATCAACCTTCACCAAGACGGTCGTGTCGATGCTGCACTAGAGGGTGATCGCCTGCCGTTCCAGACGTCAAACCCTAAAGTGTTTGCCGGTGGTGATATGGTGCGTGGCTCTGACCTGGTCGTAACCGCGATTTACGAAGGCCGTAACGCAGCTGAAGGTATTCTTGATTACCTAGAGGTTTAATCCTCGCTGATCTACATCAAAAGCCGCTGACCCCAGCGGCTTTTTATTAACTGCTTAACAGGCTCAAAGCAGGTACAATCTGCGCAGTTATTTTTAGGAATTTGCGAACATGTCTGAATTGAAAAATGATCGTTTTCTTCGTGCTCTATTGAAAGAGCCAGTCGATTACACGCCAGTATGGATGATGCGCCAGGCGGGTCGTTACCTTCCTGAGTACAAAGCAACACGCGCCCAGGCGGGTGACTTCATGTCACTCTGCATGAACAAAGATCTAGCCTGTGAGGTGACCATTCAACCTCTAGAGCGTTTCGATCTGGATGCGGCGATTCTATTCTCTGACATTCTGACTATTCCAGATGCGATGGGTCTAGGTCTCTACTTTGAAGCGGGTGAAGGCCCACGCTTTAAGAAAGAGGTACGCACAGAGGCAGACGTTGACGCGATTCCGGTTCCAGACCCAGTCAAAAATCTTGGCTACGTGATGGATGCGGTGAAGACCATTCGTTCCGAGTTGAACGGCCGTGTTCCTCTAATCGGCTTCTCTGGTAGCCCATGGACACTGGCGACTTATATGATCGAAGGGGGCTCTTCTAAAGACTTCCGTCACATCAAAGCGATGATGTATTCACAACCAGAAGTACTCCACAAATTGATGGATAAGCTTGCTGAGTCGGTCACGCTCTACCTAAATGAGCAGATTCGCAGCGGTGCTCAAGCGGTTCAGATCTTTGATACTTGGGGTGGTGCTCTGAGCGGTCCTATGTACCAAGCCTTCTCACTCGACTACATGAAGAAGATCGCCGATGGTCTGATTCGTGAATACGATGGTCGCAAAGTACCGGTGATCATGTTCACTAAGAACGGCGGTCAGTGGCTTGAGTCGATGGCTGATGCGGGTGCGGATGCACTAGGTCTTGATTGGACAACAGACATTGCAGATGCGCGTCGTCGTGTCGGTGATAAAGTGGCACTGCAAGGCAACATGGATCCATCGGTTCTTTATGCGCCGGCTGATACTATACGCGCTGAAGTGAGCCGCATTCTTGAAGGTTACGGCTCGGGTACCGGTCACGTATTCAACCTTGGCCACGGTATTCACCAGTTTGTGAACCCAGATCACGCCAAAATCTTTGTCGATGCGGTGCATGAGCTGAGTGTCCCTTACCATAAATAAGAAGCGCCACAAATAAGAAGCACCAGGATTAAACTGAGACTGCGGTAGACGAGAGACTATGAAAAAACTGAGCGGGCTGTTTGAAAAAAACCGAGGCTGGTCTGAAAAGATCCACCGGGCTAATCCAGAGTTTTTCGCAACCCTGGCAGCACAGCAAGCACCGGAGTACCTCTGGATAGGCTGTGCTGATAGCCGCGTCCCGGCCAATGAGATCGTGGATCTGATGCCGGGTGAGCTGTTCGTTCACCGCAACGTCTCGAACCTTGTCGTGCACTCAGACATGAACTGTCTGTCGGTTATTCAGTACGCAGTCGATGTATTGAAAGTCAAAGACATCATGGTCGTAGGACACTACGGCTGTGGTGGTGTTGTTGCCTCAATGGAAGATGAGCGTCACGGCCTCATCGATAACTGGCTAAGTCATATTCGTGATGTCTACTACAACCATCGCAAGTTCCTCGGTCAGTGGGAAGCGAAACCTTACCAGGTTGATCGTCTTTGTGAGCTGAACGTCGTCGAGCAGGCGCTCAATGTTTGTAACACCACCACGGTTACCGATGCTTGGGCGCGGGGGCAAGAGCTTAATGTGCACGGTTGGATCTACGGTCTCGGTGATGGCTTATTGCGTGACCTTGGCTTCACGGTCAGCAGCAGAGAGACGATCCGTCCTACCTTTATCGACGCGGTCAATTTGATCGAAGCGAAAGGCAAGCAGGTTGAAGGTCATACCTGCAGTACCTTCTGCGATCACGATTAGATCGAGTAAACAGTAAAAAGCCCGCATCAGCGGGCTTTTTGTTGGCTCTTCTTGGTATTAAACGCTTGCTAATGCCTGATCCAGATCGGCAATCAGGTCGTCAACGTGCTCAATACCGATCGATAGGCGCACCATATCCTCAGTAACACCGGCAGAGGCTAACTCTTCGGCATTCAACTGACGGTGAGTCGTTTCGGCGGGGATAGAGGCAAGTGACTTACAGTCACCGATGTTCACTAGGCGCAGGAAGATCTGCAGAGCATCGTAGAATTTACGCGTTGCTTCACGACCACCTTTGACACCAAAGCTCATGACACCAGACGCATTACCGTCCATGTACTTCTTAGCCAGTGCGTTATCTTGGTGCGAGGCAAGGCCTGCGTATTTCACCCAAGTTACCTGATCGTGATTCTCAAGGAACTCAGCGATTTTCTGTGCGTTTGAGCAGATGCGCTCCATACGCAGTGGCAAGGTCTCAATGCCCTGTAGCAACAAGAAGACGTTCATTGGAGAGATCGCTGCGCCGGTATTACGCAGAGGCACTACGCGACAACGGCCGATGAATGCCGCCGGACCAAAGGCTTCTGTATAGACTACGCCGTGGTAAGAGATGTCAGGCGTATTGAGAAGCGGGAAGCGGTCTGCATGCTCAGCCCAGGGGAAGTTGCCGGAATCGACAATCACACCACCAATGGAGTTGCCGTGGCCGCCGATGTATTTAGTGGCAGCAGTCACGATGATATCGGCACCCTGTTCAATGGGACGCCAAAGCGCAGGGCTTGGAACGGTGTTGTCACAGATCAGCGGGATGCCGTGACGGTGTGCGACCTCTGCCAGTGCTTCGATGTCTGCAACACGGCCTGATGGGTTGCCAACCGATTCACAGTAGAGCGCTTTGGTACGCGCATCAATTTTAGATTCGATGGCGGCTATGTCATTGCTGGCTACAAAGCGTACCTCAATGCCTTGGCGTGGCAGTGTGTGTGCAAATAGGTTGTAGGTACCGCCGTAAAGATCGCTGGCCGAGATGATGTTGTCACCGACTTCGGCAATGGTCTGAATGGCGTAAGTGATCGCTGCCATACCTGAAGCGACGGCAAGACCGGCAATGCCACCTTCTAGCGCTGCGACACGCTGCTCTAAAACGTCAGTCGTTGGGTTCATGATGCGCGTATAGATGTTGCCGACTACTTTAAGGTCGAATAGGTCAGCGCCATGCTGTGCGTCGTCAAAAGCGTAAGAGGTTGTCTGGTAGATAGGTACCGCAACCGACTTGGTGGTTGGGTCAATTTGATAGCCCGCGTGTACCGCTTGTGTTTCCAATTTCATTTATCTTTCCTTCTCTTCTTATTGATCTACGCTTAATGCAAAATAGATAGATATTTTGTACGCGTAATCCAAACCTTACGCAACTTCTATGGAGTAATAACCTTATATGGCAAAGGCAAAGTTAGCCTACGTCTGCGACGAGTGCGGAGCTGATTACAGTAAATGGCAAGGGCAATGTACTGCCTGTAAAGCTTGGAACTCATTGAAAGAGGTGCGTCTTGGCTCGGCACCGGCAGGTGGTGCCCAGGCCGCTGTGCGTCGTCAGGGTTATGCCGGTGAGGCGGGTCAGTCGAAAGTGGTGAGCCTCTCTGAGGTGGAGTTGAAAGCGACAGATCGTATCAGCAGTAAGATCGGTGAATTGGACCGAGTCCTAGGGGGCGGCTTAGTACCTGGATCTGCCGTGCTGATCGGTGGGCATCCCGGCGCCGGCAAATCGACCCTGTTGTTACAAACCATGGCCGCACTGGTGGCCGATATGCCAGCACTCTATGTGACCGGTGAGGAGTCACTGCAACAGGTCGCCATGCGTGCTAAACGCTTAGGCCTAGCGGTTGGGGATCTGAAGATGCTCTCTGAGACCTCTGTCGAGACTATCTGTGATGTGGCGGATCAGCTCAAGCCTAAGGTGTTAGTCATCGACTCTATTCAGGTGATGCACGTTTCCGATGTCCAGTCTGCACCAGGTTCTGTATCTCAGGTTCGTGAAAGTGCGGCCTATTTAACGCGTTACGCCAAACAGACGGGCACGGTGATCTTTCTGGTAGGTCATGTGACCAAAGATGGTTCATTGGCTGGCCCTAAAGTACTAGAGCATATGATCGACTGTTCACTGCAACTAGAGGGCGAGAGCGACAGCCGATTCCGCACACTGCGCAGCCATAAAAACCGTTTTGGCGCTGTCAACGAGCTGGGTGTGTTTGCCATGCTGGAGACAGGGTTAAAAGAGGTTAAGAACCCCAGTTCTATCTTTCTAAGTCGTGATGATAATGCAAGGCCAGGCAGCGTCGTGATGGTGGTCTGGGAGGGCACCCGTCCGATGCTGGTTGAGCTTCAAGCCCTAGTCGATACGTCGCACCACTCCAACCCCAAACGTGTGGCCGTGGGGATGGATCAAAATCGACTGGCGATGCTTTTAGCGGTATTGAACCGTCATGGTGGATTAATGACCGGTGATCAAGATGTGTTTATCAACGTGGTTGGCGGCATACGAGTCATGGAGACCAGCGCGGATTTGGCGCTATTAACGGCGATTGTCTCCAGTTTTCGTGATAAGTCACTGCCAACCGACTTGATCGTCTTTGGTGAAGTTGGCTTGTCCGGTGAGATTCGTCCAGTGCCAAACGGGCAGGAGCGAATTAAAGAGGCGGCTAAACACGGCTTTACTCGTGCGATTGTGCCCAAAGGTAATAAGCCAAAAGAGAACGTTCCGGGTATGAAGATCATCGCCGTTGATCGCCTCTCTGAAGCCTTAGACTCTATCTAATCTGAGTTAGCACTAATGATTTCACAACAGGTACAACATCTACTCTCATGGTTAACCAATTATCATCAGCTTGGCACACGGGTTGTCATCGCTGTTGTTGGCCCGCCCGGTGCCGGCAAGTCGACGTTCTCTGAGGAGCTGGTCGACACTTACAATAACACCAAAGGGGATGGACAGGCCGCTGTTATCCCAATGGATGGATTTCATCTAACCAATGAGATCCTGGTCGAACGAGGTCGTCTAGATCGAAAGGGTGCTCCAGACACCTTCGATGTGCAGGGATTGATCAGCCTAGTAAGACGTATTAAACAAGCGGATGCTGATGTGCGTTACCCCATTTTTGATCGCTCAATTGAGGCGAGTCATATCGATGCGGGTCTTCTGCCTAAAGGGTGTGAAGTGGTCGTAGTAGAGGGTAACTACCTTCTACTAGACGAGGCGCCTTGGTCAGAGTTGGCCCCCTATTTTGATCTGACAGTGTTCACATCACCCACATTTGAAGAGCTGGAACGTCGTCTGATTCAGCGTTGGTTAGATCATGGCTACACACTACAGCAGGCTGAGCAAAAAGCTTGGAACAACGACCTTCCGAACGCTAAAACGGTGGTAGAACGAAGCCGAAAGGCAGATCTGGTTTTTGATCAGGTCTAATAGCGTTCCCTTGCTAACCCCCCGATTTGTACTAATCTTAAATGAGGTTCCAATAAAAACAGTTAACCCTAACATTGGTAAGGCTAAGTGATGCACTGTACTGCTCTTAAATACCGGCTCTTAATTCGAAAGCTTGCAATTGTAATGTTGGCTTTGGCCTCTATTGTTTCGACCAAGGCCCTGTCAGCGGATGCGCCCCCGTCACAAGCGACTCTCTCCATTGCGTTTATAAGTGAAACTCCAGCGGGGGATCCGCGTGCCGTAAGTATTGCCAAGGGGATAACTGAGGCAGTGTTACCCTATGGCAAGCAGATTCAAATCACCAGGATTCAGAGTCAGTTCGATGCCAATGGTGCAGCGGTTGCACCTGAGCGATGGGTTGATGCAGCCATGTCCAGCATCCACTCCGCGGATGTTGTACTGACTGGGTGGGGGAACGATTATGATTGGGGACGATCTCGTTACCCTCATAAACCGCTGATTAACCTCAGTGTTCGCCCGGTCTCAGAATCACCTAATGAGATTGCAATTGGTCAAGACATCTCGTTACGAATAGCCCGCACGGTTGAATTGGTTAAAACCCTGCGAACTCCCTCCTCTCGAGTCTGGATTGTGCACGGCGACTCTCAACCAGACTCACCCTCTGTCAAACAGTTACTAGAAGAGCTAGCGCAGGATGGTTATGCAACCGTAGAGATGGTGAATACACCGCCAGATATCAGTGATTTAGTGAAATTGGTGGGTGCCATTCCGCCACAAGATACGATTTTCTATTTCCCTATAACGGCGTATCAAAGCAGCAAAGGTCTCGGTGCAGGGGCCGTGATTGAGCGTTTAAATGAGGCCACGGCGGCACCCATCTTCCCTTTCTGGTACAACTTGGTCAAGCGCGGCGGTGTTGGCGGTTATGTCTTTGTTCCATCGGCCGCAGGATCTCGAGCGATTGAGGCCGCCATAGATTACGCCGCGTTTGGATCGTTCAAGGATAACTATTCCACCAGTGAATATCTTATCAATGAGCTCGAGTTTGTTCGTTTAGGTGGTAGCGTTGATCTTATTCCTGCTGAGGCAGAGCGATTTAACCCAATTCAACCTGGATTGAGCGACTATTATGTATCACTTTTGACGACCGGGTCAGTCATTATTGTCATTGTGTTTGGTCTTGGGGCATTGTTTATTGTTCGTGAACGCAGACAGCGCATCAGGCTTGAAGCCATCTCTCATAAGCTTGAGAACAATAGAGATAGATTGGAATTGGTCCTAAAGGGGACACGCCTTGGGCTTTGGGACTGGAACCCACAAACCAATGAGGTGGTCTTTGATGTGCGCTGGTGTGAAATGCTGGGTTACTCACTCGATGAGATCGAGTTCAGTGTTGAAAGCTGGTCAAGCCGTGTGCATCCAGACGATATTGAGGGTTGTTTTGCCGACATTACGGCTCATCTGGAGGGTAAAACGGATTTTTATGACAACACTCATCGAATGAAGCACAAAGATGGGCGCTGGATCTATATCCGTGATCGCGGCAGGGTGGTCAGTCGTGATAGCCGTGGTGTCACTCGTTTTACCGGTACGCATGAAGATGTAACTGATGAGGTTGAAACTAAGCAGGCTCTGCAACACTCACTGACCCAATTAACCGATGTTCAGAGAAAGCAGAATGAGATGTACGGAATGATTGCGCATGAATTACGTACGCCTATTTCTACGGTTTCTATGCTGGCGGCAAGTTCTGATACAGAATTCCTTGATCATAAGCAAGACGTTGTGGAGGCTGCTAGCCACCTGCTCAACACGGTTGATGATATGCGCATGCTGATTAACCCTGACATGAGTCGTCCTGTTCGATCTGAGCTGTTTACGGTTAGGGATATCAATGCATCCATTACATCGGCAGTCGCCTCTATTGTTGCTAGTACTGGTATTAGATTCGATCAATCACTGTCGCTCAATCCGGAAGATGTCACTAAAAACTTCCTCACCGATACCTATCGACTTCGTGTTGCTGTGACCAACCTAATTAAAAACGCCTGCCTTCACTCCAGGGGGTCGCAGGTCAGGATGGATACTGCTCTAGCCAATTGTGTCGATGGCGCCTATATCACTTGGAGTATTTCGGACAATGGTATCGGTATCCCGGCGGACCTCATTGAACATCTTTTTGATCAACATACACGCGGTGAAACCTCTGCTGAGGGTAGCGGTTTAGGACTCTATATAACCCGAACTTGGATAGAGGAGATTGGTGGCAGTGTTGTGTATGAATCGCTTGAGAACGGATCACTGTTTAAAGTGTCTATTCCACTGTTAACCGATGAAGATTTAGTCGAGTCTGAAATAACAGAGGCAAAACCAATGACTTCATTGGATGAGTCAGCCCTAAACCGTATCTTGCAAGAATTGAACATCCTGTTTGTTGAAGATGAGAATATGCTGCGCTTGATGTCGCATAAGCTCTTAACAAAACTAGGGGCCTCGGTTGATGAAGCCGAAGATGGCGTCGTTGGGCTCTCTAAATTTAATGCTGATCATAACCTAGTAATGACGGACTACTTTATGCCCAATATGAACGGAATAGAGATGATCGAACACCTCAGAAAACAGGGGGTCTCAATTCCGATTATTGGCGTTACAGCAGCGACCATTGGTTCTCAGAAACAGACGATGTTAGAGGCGGGCGCAGACGTCGTGCTCTCTAAGCCCCTAACAGCAGAAGCCTTCAAAGAGGCAGTCAGTGAGCTTCTGTCCAGAGGTCGATTGAGCCTTTGATACTGTCTCATTGAGACAACAAAAAACCCAGCAGATGCTGGGTTTTTTGTTGCTGTTGAGCTTAGCTCATGCGGCGGTACTTGATACGCTCTGGCTGATGATCTTTGCCGAAGCGTTTTTTGTAGTCTTCCGCGTACTCGGTGTAGTTACCTTCAAAGAAGGTCACTTGTGAGTCACCCTCGTAGGCGATCATGTGAGTACAGATACGGTCTAGGAACCAACGGTCATGGGAAATGACTACCGCAGAACCTGGGAAGGCTAGAATCGCCTCCTCAAGCGCACGTAGCGTTTCGATATCCAGGTCGTTAGTCGGCTCATCGAGAAGCAGCACGTTGCCACCCTCTTTAAGCAGTTTCGCCATATGCAGGCGGTTACGCTCACCACCTGAAAGATCTTTGACAAACTTCTGCTGATCGGAGCCGCGGAAATTGAAACGACCACAATAGGCACGTGAAGGGGTGGTGTAGTTGCCGACGGTGATCATATCTGAACCGTCAGAGATCTCTTCGAATACGGTCTTGTTGCCATCTAATTCACGAGACTGGTTAACGTAAGCTAGCTTTACTGTTGAACCTAGCTCTACAGAGCCTGAATCTGGCTGCTCTTCACCGGCAATCATGCGGAACAGAGTCGATTTACCAGCGCCGTTGGCACCAATGATGCCGACAATCGCACCCGGTGGAATCGAGAAGTTGAGGTTTTCGAACAACAGCTTATCGCCGTAGCTCTTAGTCACGTTATTGAGTTCGATCACCTTGTCACCTAGGCGTGGGCCAGGTGGAATGTAGATCTCTTGTGTCTCGTTACGAGTCTGGAACTCTTTAGAGTTCATCTCTTCGAACTGCTTTAAACGCGCTTTCGATTTCGATTGACGACCTTTAGCGCCTTGGCGCACCCACTCAAGTTCTGCTTTGATCGCTTTCTGGTGAGCCGCTTCTTGTTTCGCTTCTTGCTCTAGACGTGCATCTTTCTGCTCTAGCCAAGAGCTGTAGTTGCCTTCCCATGGAATACCATGGCCACGGTCCAGTTCCAGAATCCAACCAGCCGCGTTATCAAGGAAGTAACGGTCGTGGGTAATCGCAACCACGGTGCCAGGGTACTCCTGGAGGAAGCGTTCGATCCATGCGATCGACTCAGCATCCAGGTGGTTGGTCGGCTCGTCGAGTAGCAGCATGTCTGGGTGATCAAGCAGCAAACGACACAGAGCAACACGACGGCGCTCACCACCAGATAGGTGTTTTACCTCAGCATCCCAAGGCGGTAGACGCATCGCATCGGCCGCACGCTCTAATGCTGTATCAAGGTTGTGACCATCTTTGGCGGTGATCAGGTTCTCTAATTCGCCTTGGCGTTTAGCTAGGGCATCAAAATCAGCATCTGGGTCAGCGTATGCTGCGTAGACTTCGTCCAGCTCAGCCATAGCGCCTTTAACATCGGCCACCGCCTCTTCGATCACTTCACGAACGGTTTTTGTCTCATCCAGCTCAGGCTCCTGCGGTAGGTAACCGACGTTAATGCCGGGCATTGGGCGCGCTTCACCGATGTAATCCTGATCAACGCCTGCCATGATTTTTAGCAGCGTTGATTTACCTGCACCGTTAAGACCGAGGACACCGATCTTCGCGCCAGGGAAAAAGGATAGAGAGATATCTTTAAGAATTTCGCGTTTAGGTGGGACCACCTTACCAACGCGGTTCATTGAGTAGACAAACTGTGCCATGTGTTGATTCCTAGCAAAATATCTGGGCTACAACGCCGTTGCATGACCCATTTAAAAAGGTTGCGCAGAGTATACCAGATAGGGGGCGGTCAAATCACAGGGCGGCACACTTAAACTTGAGAACAATTGCAGGTTGACCTGATCGCTTTTCAAGTGATTTTTCTACCCGTTTTGCCTTATAATGCGCGCCATCAAAATCTTTCGAGCTGACCAGGCTTCTCGATTGCAGCCAAAGTCGTCAGATCGTTGAACCAATACAGGGGATCTCCATGTTTAGTAAGGATATGAACATCGCTAGCTACGATGCAGAACTTTGGGCAGCAATGCAGTCTGAAGAGACGCGTCAAGAAGAGCACATCGAGCTCATTGCGTCAGAGAACTACACCAGCCCACGTGTTATGGAAGCGCAGGGTTCAGTTCTTACTAACAAGTACGCGGAAGGTTACCCAGGCAAACGTTACTACGGCGGTTGTGAGTACGTTGATAAAGCAGAAACGCTTGCGATTGAGCGTGCTAAAGAGCTTTTCGGTGCAACGTTTGCAAACGTTCAGCCACACTCAGGTTCACAAGCTAACGCGGCTGTATTTATGGCGCTTTGTAAAGCCGGCGATACTATTTTGGGTATGAGCCTTGCACACGGTGGTCACTTGACTCACGGTGCTGCAGTCTCTTTCTCAGGCCGTATCTACAATGCCTTCCAGTACGGTCTTGATGAGAACGGTGACCTAGACTACGCGGAAGTTGAGCGTCTTGCTCTAGAAAATAAACCGAAAATGATCATTGCCGGTTTCTCTGCTTACTCGCGTGTCGTTGATTGGGCTAAGTTCCGTGAAATCGCTGACAAAGTGGGTGCATACCTATTTGTCGATATGGCACACATTGCAGGCCTAGTGGCTGCTGGCGTTTACCCAAGCCCACTGCCATACGCTGACGTCGTGACAACAACGACTCACAAAACACTGGGCGGACCACGTGGTGGTTTGATTCTATCTGCGCGCGCTGATGAAGAGCTGCAGAAGAAACTGAACTTTGCGGTATTCCCAGAGTCTCAGGGCGGTCCATTGATGCACGTTATCGCGGCTAAGGCTGTCTGCTTCAAAGAGGCGATGGAGCCAGAGTGGAAAGCGTACCAAGCACAGGTTGTTAAGAATGCACAGGCGATGGCTGAAGTATTCCAGCAGCGTGGCTTTGATGTCGTTTCTGGCGGTACTGATGACCACCTATTCCTACTGAGCCTAATTGGCAAAGAGTACAGCGGTAAAGATGCTGATGCGGCACTAGGTCGTGCTAACATCACTGTGAACAAGAACTCGGTTCCAAACGACCCACGTTCACCGTTCGTCACTTCAGGTCTACGTATCGGTACTCCAGCCGTTACTCGTCGTGGCTTCAAAGAGGCTGAAGTGGCTGAGCTAACTAACTGGATCTGTGACGTGCTTGAGAACATCGACAATGATGATGTGATCAACCGCGTTAAAGAGCAGGTTAAAGCGATCTGCGCGAAATACCCAGTTTACGCTTAATTGTGGATTTGAGAGTTCGCTCTCAACCACATAGAATACCGAGGGCAGCATTGAGCTGCCCTTTTTCGCTCTTTTAACAGCACTGAGAGGCCAATATGCATTGTCCCT
Source organism: Marinobacterium sp. xm-m-312 (assembly GCF_013283295.1). NCBI lineage: Bacteria > Pseudomonadati > Pseudomonadota > Gammaproteobacteria > Oceanospirillales > Oceanospirillaceae > Marinobacterium > Marinobacterium sp. xm-m-312. The sequence goes on from NZ_WBYS01000005.1 coordinate 135,002, forward strand.
ACTGTGGCGCATCGGACACCAAAGTGAACGACTCAAGACTGATCTCAGAAGGTCAGCAGGTTCGTCGTCGTCGCGAATGCGTGAGCTGTCATGAGCGATTCACCACCTTTGAAGCGGCTGAACTGTTAATGCCGCGTCTGATTAAGAATGATGGCAGTCGCCAGCCGTTCGACGAAGAGAAACTCCGTTCAGGTATTACACGTTCCCTAGAGAAGCGCCCGGTCAGTATTGAACAGATTGAAGCCTGTTTGAACCGTGTAAAGCAGCGTTTGCGTGCACCGGGAGAGCGTGAAATTGAGTCAAAACTGGTCGGCGAAGCGGTCATGGCTGAACTGCGTAAGCTTGATCAGGTCGCTTACGTTCGTTTTGCTTCGGTCTACCGTGACTTCCAAGACATCAATGAGTTTAAACTTGAAATTGAGCGTCTAGCTGAGCCCGAAGTAGTTGAGACTAAAAGTGCCTCGAAATCGGCACTGACGGCTAACGCCCAACCAGAACCTAAATCGAAACCGAGTCGTAAATCTCGTCAGAAAAAACCGGAGCCACAGGTTCCAGATAGTCCAGATCTGTTTGGAGACGAGCTACTTTGAGTTTTACGATCGAAGATCGCCAGTACATGGCAAGAGCCATACAGCTGGCGGCTAAAGGCACCTACACCACAGACCCTAACCCCAGAGTCGGCTGTGTATTGGTGCGCGATGGTGTGATTATCGGCGAGGGTTACCACCAGCGCGCCGGTGAGGGCCATGCAGAAGTCAACGCGTTAAAAGCGGCCGGTGATGCAACCGGTGCGACTGCCTATGTCACTCTGGAACCCTGCAGCCACTTTGGTCGGACGCCACCCTGCTCTCAAGGACTCATCGACGCCGGAGTGACGCGTGTCGTTGCGGCCATGGTTGATCCAAACCCTGAAGTCGCCGGAAAAGGCATTGCAATGTTGAAAGCGGCGGGAATCGATGCGGCTGCCGGGTTACTTGAGAGTGAAGCGCGGGCACTGAATCCTGGGTTTCTTTCCAGAATGGAGCGCGGCCGTCCTTTTGTTAGATTGAAACTTGCCACCAGTATTGATGGCCGAACGGCCATGGCATCGGGTGAGTCGCAGTGGATTACTGGGCCTGAAGCGCGTGCCGATGTGCAACGATTGCGTGCCCGCAGTAGTGCAGTGATTACCGGGGTCGGATCGGTACTACAAGATGACTCTGCTTTGACGGTTCGAGAAGCTCAGTTGCCGGCATCCGTTGTGCCGCTGACTGAAGGTCGTCAGCCGTTGCGCGTGGTACTGGATTCTCAGGGAAGACTGCCAGCCTCAGCCCAGATGCTGGCGCTGCCTGGCAGAACCTTACAGGTTGTCGCTGCAAACGACTGCAACCTACTTGAGGGTGCTGAACAGGTTCAACTAGCGAACGAGGCAGGGCGTATCGATCTGCCGCAGTTGCTTAGCTATTTGGCGGAAAAAGAGTCCTGTAATGAGGTGTTGGTTGAGTGTGGCGCCCAGTTAGCCGGAGCCATGCTAGAAGCAGGGCTAGTGGATGAGTTGGTTCACTATATGGCACCTAAATTGATGGGGTCTGATGCACGCCCGCTAGCTGAGCTTCCATTAACTGAGATGTCTGAAGCGATCGAGATGAAACTGAAAGATGTCCGACAGTTTGGTCATGATCTTCGTATGACCTGGACGGTTTAGGAGCAGAAGGTGTTTACCGGAATTATAGAAGCGATCGGTACCGTCGCTGCCAAACAAGAGGTTGGTGGCGACCTTCGATTGACCTTAGCAACGGGTCAATTGGATATGTCTGATGTGGCATTAGGTGACAGTATTGCCACCAACGGGGTCTGTCTCACCGTCATTGAGTATGATCAGCAACATTTCACGGCCGATGTTTCGCAAGAGAGTCTGGCACATACTCGATTGATGGATCTGCAACCCGGTGAAGCGGTCAATCTTGAAAAAGCACTGCTGCCAACAACCCGTCTAGGCGGGCACTTAGTCTCTGGACATGTCGATGGTGTGGGTAGCATCGCTTCCATTGAGCGCGATGCCCGCTCAGTGCGCATCGCCGTCGACATGCCAAGCTCGTTAGCTCGCTATATCGCGCCGAAGGGATCGGTTACAATAGACGGCGTAAGTTTGACGGTGAACAGTGTTGATGCAGACAGTTTTCACCTCAACATTGTGCCTCATACGGCAGATACGACGATCATTAGTCAGTATGAAGTGGGGCATGGTGTTCATATCGAAGTGGATATGATCGCTCGCTACTTAGAGCGTTTGCTTCAAACGAAGCAGGAATCTGAATCGTCCAGTGAAGGGATTTCATTGGAGATGTTGGCCTCTGCAGGCTTTATGCACAGGCGTTAATTTAGGAGTGGATATGCAATTAAACAGCGTCGAAGAGCTACTCGACGACATTCGCCAAGGTAAGATGGTTATCTTGATGGATGATGAAGATCGTGAGAATGAAGGTGATCTAGTGATTGCGGCCGAAATGGTGCGTCCAGATGACATCAACTTCATGGCGAAGAATGCCCGCGGTCTAATCTGTCTTACCCTGACGCGTGAACACTGTGAACGTCTGAACCTACCGCTGATGGTGCAGAGCAACGGTGCAGCCTACTCCACCAACTTCACGGTCTCTATTGAAGCGGCTGAAGGTGTGACCACGGGTATATCAGCCGCTGATCGTGCCCATACTGTGCGTACAGCCGTGCGGGGTGATGCTAAACCTGAGGACATCGTTCAGCCGGGTCACATCTTCCCATTGATGGCGCAACCAGGTGGTGTTCTAAGCCGTGCCGGTCATACAGAAGCGGGTTGTGATCTAGCTCGTATGGCAGGCATGAGCGCAGCGTCTGTGATCGTCGAAGTGATGAACGAAGATGGCACCATGGCGCGTCGTCCCGATCTTGAGATCTTTGCTAAAGAGCACGGTTTGAAGATCGGTACCATTGCGGATCTAATCCACTACCGTACGACTAATGAACAGACAGTGACGGTGGCAGACACCGGTTCACTGGAGACAGATTACGGTCAATTTAATTACACGACCTATAACGATGAGATCCTCGGTTGTACCCACCTTGCACTTCACAAAGGTGATATCAGTGCTGATGAGCCGACTATGGTTCGTGTACACAACCGCTCTGAAGTTCTGCGTGACGTGGTTGGCGTAGCTGAGGAGAGTGAAGCTAAGTGGACACTGCGTCGCGCACTAGAGCGTATCGCTGCAGAAGGTAAGGGTGTTGCCCTGCTTCTGGATAGTGGTAATCGCATCGATCTTGGCGACTCTATCAGCCAGATCACCAGTGGTTCTAAACCGTCTAAAGTGAATGTCAGCGCGTCCGGCGCTTACCTGACAGTAGGTACTGGTTCACAGATTCTACGTGATCTTGGGGTAGGCAAAATGCGCCTGCTCAGTTCACCAATGAAATTTAATGCAATCTCAGGCTTTGATCTTGAGATTGATGAATACATCCCTTTTGCAGAGTAAAAGATCATGAGTGTAAAAGTAGTTGAAGGCGATTTTGTCGCTGCAAATGGTCGCTACACAATCGTTGTTGGCCGTTTCAATTCATTTGTCGTAGAGAGCCTATTAGAAGGTGCTATCGACGTTCTTAAACGCCACGGCGTTTCTGAAGATAATATCCGCATCGTTCGTGTACCGGGTGCGTTTGAGATTCCATTGGCGGTTAAGCGCGTCGCTCAACAGAAACAAGATGATGCAATCATCGCACTGGGTGCGGTAATTCGTGGTGGTACGCCACACTTTGAGTACGTCTCTAACGAAGCGTCTAAAGGTGTAGCCCAGGTATCTCTCGACTTTGATATCCCAGTTGCAAACGGCGTTCTGACAGTGAACTCTATCGAGCAGGCAATCGAGCGCTCTGGCACGAAAGCAGGTAACAAAGGCGCTGAAGCCGCGCTATCAGCTGTTGAGATGGTGAGTCTTCTTCGCCAACTTGAGGTTTAAGATGAGCGAAGAACAGGCTCCTAAGCGCAAAAAAGTCTCTAATACAGAGAAGCGTCGCAACGCTCGCAGCTTTGTGCTGCAGGCACTCTACTCTCAAGAGCTGACGAAAAACGCAACGAATGAGGTAGAGGCTCATTTTCGTGTCGACAACGACATGAGTGAAACCGATGTACCGCTCTTCTCTGAACTGTTGCAAGGCGTGAATGCGCAAAAAGCAGAGCTTGATCAAGCGTTTAACATCTATCTGGATCGTAACGTCGAAGAGTTAGATCCGGTGGAAGTGAGCGTACTTCGTATCGGTGCTTATGAGCTGATCAATCGTATCGAAGTCCCTTATAAAGTCGCTATCAACGAGAGCGTTGAGTTGGCGAAAATTTTTGGGGCAACCGAGAGCCACAAGTACGTTAATGGCGTCCTCGATAAGCTGGCGCAAAAAGTCCGCGCTGTCGAGATCAAAGCCAACCGCGGTAAGTAATGCCAGGCGAATTCGATCTGATTCGCCGCTATTTTGACTCCATCAGTGGCGATCATCCCAGTGTTCAACTCGGCATTGGTGATGATTGCGCTCTGTTAACGTCCAGTCCCCATACCGAACTCGCTATCTCTGTCGATACGCTGGTTGAAGGTGTTCATTTTCTACCGGACATCGATCCAGAAGATTTGGCGTGGCGATTAGTTGCCAGTAGTGTCAGCGACTTGGCGGCAATGGGGGCATTCCCCAAATGGCTGACACTTGCCTGTACACTGAATGGGCCTACGCGAGAGTGGTTAGCAGCCTTCTCAAAAGGTTTAGCAGAGGCCTGTCATCACTACTCACTGATATTGGTCGGCGGGGATACCACCTCAGGGCAACAACAAGTGTTTACGGCTCAGGTGCATGGAGAGGTTCCGTTAGGCATGGCGCTTAAACGTAGCGGTGCTAAAGCTGGCGATGCCATTGTGGTCAGCGGCACTCTAGGCGATTCCCGAGCCGGATTAGCGCTATTAACTGCTGAGTGTGAAAGTGGGTCTGATTACCTACTTGAACGCTACTATCGCCCAACCGCGCGACTTGCGCTGGGTGAGGCGCTGCGTGGAATTGCGAATTCAGCCGTGGATGTGTCGGATGGTCTATTAGCGGATCTTGGGCATCTATTAACCGCTTCGGGTGTTGGGGCAGAGATCCATACTGAGTCACTACCTCTATCAGCCGACATTAAAGATCTTGCCCCAGATTTGGCAGAGAGATGGGCGCTTTCAGGCGGTGAGGATTTTGAACTCTGCTTTACACTTCCACAGGATAGAGTGCCTGAACTTCAACAAATCAGTGAACGTCTAGCACTACCCCTGACTCTAGTAGGCAAGATCACACAACAAACAGGGATCACACTGTTGAAATCGGGCGAACCTGTGCCTCTGCCTGCCTCATTGGGTTTCAACCATTTTGGAAACGAACATGAATAGAGCGCCTGCCAGTATCTGGCGAAACCCCATTCACTTTTTAGCCTTTGGTTTGGGCAGTGGTGCCGCGCCAAAAGCACCCGGCACCGTCGGTACGCTTGCGGCCATTCCTATTTGGTACCTATTCAACGATTGGGCACTGATACCCTATCTTTTATTAATGTTGGTGACCTTTTTATTGGGTTGCTGGTTGTGTGGCAAAACCTCAGACGATCTGGGTGTTCATGATCATGGCGGCATTGTCTGGGATGAGTTTGTTGGCCTATGGATTACCTTTATTGCGCTTCCGACGGGCTGGGAGTGGGTCGTGTTCGGGTTTGTGATGTTCCGTCTATTCGATATCTGGAAGCCCTGGCCGATAGGCTGGGCAGACCGACGCGTCTCGGGTGGCCTAGGCATTATGTTGGATGATCTATTGGCTGGATTGATGGCGCTAGGGGTCGTGCAAGCGGTAAACTATGCTGTATAGCAATCTGCTTTAGTGATCTGGTCGTAATACCTTTCACTAATTCAGAGGTAAAGATGCAAGGATGCATCGAATTGAGGATAAGATTTTGGATATTAAACTGATAGCGGAATGTAAATTGCCAATGCCTATGGGTGTATTCCGTATGGTTGGTTTCGAAGAGGTCGAGAGCGGTAAAGAGCACATCGCGCTGGTATACGGTGATGTTGCAGGTGACGAACCCGTTCTAGCCCGCATGCACTCAGAGTGTCTAACAGGTGATGCCTTGTTCAGCTTGCGCTGTGACTGTGGCTTTCAACTGCAAGAGGCCCTAAAGCGCATTACCGAAGAGGGCAAAGGCGTTCTGCTCTATTTACGCCAAGAGGGCCGTGGTATCGGTCTTTTGAATAAGGTCAAAGCCTACAACCTGCAAGACTCTGGCTGTGACACGGTAGAGGCCAATGAGCGCTTAGGCTTTGCCGCTGATATGCGTAACTACTCAATGTGTCAGCCAATGTTGGATGCGATCGGTGTTAAGAGCGTTAACTTAATGACCAACAACCCGCGTAAAGTCGCTGCACTCGAAGAGTATGGTGTGAATGTCTCGTCGCGTGTGCCACTGCAAGTCGGTAAGAACCGCTACAACGAGCACTACCTAGAGACGAAAATGGGTAAACTCGGTCATATGATGAGCGAAGTGCATTTCAAACCGGATGCTTAATGGCATAGGTTGGTACCGATTTGGTGCATTGATAAACCTCAGCAGCAGTGCTGGGGTTTTTTTAGGTCTGTAGAAAGTGCTCTATCTGCTCTCGAATTGAGTCAGCATCTAAGCCGGCATCTTGTAACTGTTCATCCCGAGTCGCATGCTCAATCCAACGATCGGGAATGCCAAGGTTAAGACAACGTAAGTTCTGGCCATTATGAGTCAGCCACTCATTCACAGCACTGCCCGCTCCGCCCGCAATAGCCCCATCTTCCAGGGTGATAAAGTGAGAGTAAGTATTCACTAGCTCTTCAAGCATAGCTTCATCGAGTGGTTTGACGAAGCGCATATCGATTAAGCCAAGATCCAACTGATCAGCGACCTGCTCGGCTGCTGGTAAAAGAGGGCCAAAGTTGAGTATGACGCCACCTTTACCAACTCTTACCAACCGGCTTTGACCCATGGCTAAGGACGCTAATGGAGTTCTGCTCTTAACGCCTTCGCCTCGAGGGTAGCGGACCACAGCACAGCCATTGTATTGGTAGCCTAGAGTCAGCATCTGCTGCTGCTCATCCAGTGTGGAGGGCGTCATAATGACAACCTCGGGTAGCGAGCGAAGCATTGGGATATCGAAGATACCTGAGTGGGTTGGACCATCTTCCCCAACCAATCCTGCACGATCTACAGCGATCAAACAGTCGAGATTTTGCAGGGCGATATCGTGGATGACCTGATCCAAAGCGCGCTGCAAAAAAGTTGAGTAGATTGCCAGAACCGGTTTCATCCCACCTACCGCAAGGCCGGCTGCAAAGGTGGCTGCGTGCTGTTCTGCAATGGCAACATCAAAGTAACGTGTTGGGTATTGGTCAGCGAATTGCACAAGGCCAGAACCCTCCCTCATGGCCGGGGTAATCGCGACTACTCGAGGGTCACTTGAAGCAGTTTCACAGATCCATTGGCCAAACTGATCGCTGTATTTCAGATTAGGAGCACTGATCTCTGATGGTTTTTCCAGTTTAGTGATGGCGTGATAGCCGACCGGATCCTCTTCAGCTGGCTTAAACCCAAACCCCTTACGAGTTCTAATATGCAGGAATTGAGGCCCTGTTTGGCTCAATGACTGCTTAAGGGCAGGGATTAATTGGCTCAGGTCATTACCATCAATAGGGCCAGAGTATTCAAAGTTCAGTGCTTCAAATAGAGGCATCACAGGGTTAGTGGGTGCTTGCTCACGTAGATTCTTGGCTAGATAGGTGGCCAATCCCCCTTGGTTGGGCGAGATCGACATGTCGTTATCGTTCAGAATGACGAGTAGATTCGCATCAGTATGTGCTGCGTGGTTGAGTGCTTCAAAGGCCTGACCAGCCGTCAGAGCCCCATCACCTATAACAGCCACCGATTTACGATCATTGCCTTGCAGTGTGTCGGCAATCGCCATGCCGAGAACGGCGCTGATAGAGGTGCTGGAGTGCCCAGTGCCAAAGCAGTCGTAAATACTCTCAGCTCGATCGGGAAAGGGAGTAAGCCCCTCTCGTTGCCGTATGTTAAGCATCGCCTCACGACGACCCGTCAGAATTTTGTGCGGATAGGCTTGGTGACCTACATCCCAAACCAGATGATCGTCTGGTGTGTCTAATAGCTGGTGAAGCGCTAGTGTCAGTTCGACAACCCCTAGTCCGCCACCAAGATGTCCCCCAGTCTGACCGACACAGAAGAGCAGATAGAGACGTAACTCATCCGCTAGCTGCTGTAATTGGCCCAGATTCAACCCTTTTAAATCTGAAGGGGAGTCAATCTGGTCCAACAGTGGAGTCGCAGGACGTTGTGTGGGGATATCAGTAATCATTAATGGTTACGGGCAATGACAAAATCAGCAAGGGCTATTAATGACTGGTTACGTTCACCGAAGGTTTCTAGAGCTTCAATCGCCTGTTGGTGCAATTCATTCAACCACTGCTTGCTTTTAGTAAGCCCAATAAGTGCAGGGTAGGTGGCTTTGTCTCTCTCTTCATCAGAACCTTGGGGTTTGCCCAGTTGTTCTGTGGTGCTTTCGATATCTAAGATGTCATCTTGAATCTGAAATGCTAGTCCAATCTTTTGCGCGTAACGATCGAGTGCCTCTAGATCCGTATCGGTAGCATTACCACTGGCTAAAGCGCCTAAACGCAGAGCTGCACGAATGAGTTCGCCCGTTTTAGCTGCGTGCATGCTTTTCAGCTGCTCTAGACTCAGTCTTTTACCCTCTGAGCCTAGGTCAAAGGCTTGTCCATCAACCATACCCAGATCACCACTGCATCTAGCTAGGGTATGAACCATCTGTAACTGAGTGGACGCTGGTAGTGCATCAATAGGCTGGCTGAGCAGTTCAAATGCCCAGGTTAGCAGTGCATCACCGGCTAATATGGCGGTCGCTTCATTGAACTGGATATGGCAGGTTGGTTTGCCGCGGCGCAGCTCATCATTATCCATAGCCGGTAGATCGTCATGCACCAGTGAATAGCTGTGAACGCACTCCAAAGCACACGCGGCCGTATCCGCTTGCTCAATTTGTCCACCTAGTAACTCAGTGGCCAGGTAGACCAGCGTGGGACGAAGGCGCTTGCCTCCATTCATCAGGCTGTAGTGCATCGCCTGATGAAGGCTAGGGTCAATCCCGTTACGTTCAGCTAAACGTCGACTGAGCTCAGCTTCAACTCTCTGTCGGTACAGGGCTAACATCGGTTGCGGCATTAGGCTTGTTCAGATTCGTTAAACGGTTGTTCAACCAGCTCGCCGGATTGCTCTGTTAGCATCACGACTTTCTGTTCGGCCGATTGCAGAATGTTTTGGCATTCGCGGGTCAGGCTGATCCCCTCTTCAAAGGATTTTAGTGCCTCTTCGATAGAGAGATCCCCCTTCTCCATCTCTGAAACCAGGGCTTCTAACCGTTTTAGGGAGCCTTCGAAGTCCGTTGTCTGTTTGCTTTCTGCCATGATTACTCAGTCCTTAAATTTAGGGAACCTGCGAACAAGTTTTGTAGTATACCCTGTCCTTAAGCAAAGGTCCGTGCAATACCTATGGTGCTGGTAATGATCAGTACTGTGCCAATAATTTTGAAGAAACGGGCGGAATCGGTCTTGACCAGATAGCGGTGCAGCTTTTGCCCAAGAAGGTGGCCGATGAATGCGCAGGGCAGCAACCAGAGGTGGTGGATTAACTGCAGATCGACGCCTACGACAAAGAAGGATCCCATCTTGATAACCACCAGAATGAACCAGAGAACAAACAGTGTATCGCGCAGTTGCTCTTTAGCGACATGGCTAGCGTAGACGGCCATGACCAGTGGCGCTGCAATCAAAGAAGTACCACTGACATAGCCTCCCAGCATTAAGAAGAGGTTATCGATCCAAGCGGAGTTGCTTTTAAAGGGTTTATTAAGAATGTAACCAATTGAATAGACGATGACGATGACAAAAATTAGCCCAGACATGATTTCGTTGGGCAGTGTTAAGAGCCCGAATACCCCAATCAGCTTCGGGATAATCATCACTTTTAGGGTTTTCTTCAGATAGGGCCAATCGACATTCTCTTTGAGCCCACTGGTTCCCAAACGCTTCGCTTTGAAATGATTCCCCAGCGTAATAGCCCCTGAAAAGATGAGCAGGTGCACGGCGATTATGGGCAGAAAGATGAGGGGATCATCAACGATTAACAGCAGAAACGGTAGGGCGAGTACGGCACCACCAAAGCCAAGGCCGGTTCGAACAAAGCCGCTCCAGACAAAGATGAGTGCAATGAGAAGGTATTGCCACCAGATTAGATCAGACAAGCTGTACCCCGAGAGTTTTTAAGAGCCGCTATTGTATGCCAGAAAACAAAAAACCGGCACTAGGCCGGTTATTTGTAGAGACGTCTAAAACTTATTTAGAGGAATCTAGCATGTGTTGGATAGCGCCCTGAAGTTCAGCATCAGAACAATCCATGCAAGTACCCATTGGAGGCATTGCGTTGATACCCGTCTTAGCAGTCGCTAGAAGCGCATCGATACCTTTAGCGGCACGTGGAGCCCATGCTGCAGCGTCACCCATTTTAGGAGCGCCAGCAACGCCAACCATGTGACAAGCTAGACAGTATGTGTTGTATACAGTTGCGCCATCACGCTCAGCCATTGCAGTTGCAGGAACCATAAGAGCAGCGGCTGTTAGGCCAAGTAGAGTCTTTTTCATTATATCCACCTCAATTCATGAACTTTCGTTTGCTCTTATGGAGCTAAATTTAGCTTAGAGCGCCCGATCGAATAAGTTTATAACCAAAGGTTCGTGTAAGTCCAATTAATCTACGAAGATGAGGGGCTATTGGAGCAATTAGCGTCTAAAGTCGCATCGCAAAGCTGGCTTGCGAGTGTTGAGCTAGACCTCTTTTAGAGGTTTCATGCTCGCGTTCGATCTTTTTCAACGCAGCATCAAGATCGGTGCGGTCAATATTAGGTTGGTTTTTAAGCTCAGAAACGTTAAAGCCACGATGGTGCATTCTTACTAGCGCATCACTATGATTCATTGTGCAGCTACCTTTTTATTGTTTATCAATTTAGTAGCGTGATTAAACGCCTTAAACATGACAGTTTGGTGACGTTTGGGTTAACAATTAATAACAGCGAGTCGAAGAAAGTTAGCGGGGTTAGTCATGAGTCATTTGGAATTAATAGCGTTACCGAAAGCTCATCTACAAAATCAAGGTTCTCAGCTCGATATATTAACGGGCGACATAAGGACTGAGTTTGGTGTGGCTCGATCTGCATGGTTTAACGACCGTCTCCTTTTTCTTGGGTTTTATGAAGGGGATGAGGTTTGTGGTTGGGATGATTTAAGCAAACGATTTGCCAACGCAAACTGGTACATCTCGAATGAGAAGGCGGTTGAGTTGTTTGGGAGTTTTTGTCATCAACCCAAACCTTCAGCATGGGTGATCGGTACAGAATTTCAAAAAGAGGTCTGGCAAGCGGTTTGTCAGATTCCAGAGGGTGATACAGTGAGCTACTCTCAGCTTGCTTTAAACATTAAAAATCCCAAAGCTGTTCGGGCGGTTGGATCAGCACTGAGTGCAAATAACATTGCTTATTGGGTGCCATGCCATCGTGCCGTCAGAAGTGATGGCTCATTGGGAGGTTACCGCTGGGGGTTGCCGTTAAAAGCAAGAATGTTAACTGCCGAGTCTACTGCTCGCAGATCTTTTCAAAAGTGATGTAGCGCAAAGCGTAAAGCGCAAATGGTGGAATGGAGATGAGTAGAGCGGCTATCTCATAAGCATTGAAGGCTCCTCTCTCGGTAAACACCGTAGTGATAATTAACCATAGAACGGCTAAAAAAAACGGCAAGATAAGAATTTGATTCTTACCACTGAGTGACAGTTTTGTTTTGCACCTTGTACAAATGTAGTCAGTGCCCATACCCTCTTCACGTTGAATAGGGCGTCGAGTTTCACAAACTGGACACCAACCTTTCATGCAATCAGGCTCCTTTAAGTGCGTCCGCTGCTGCGGTAATACCCAACTTGTAGCTGGTCAAGCCAAAGCCTGATATCTGACCAATAACGACCTGTGAGAAGACCGATTTATGTCGGAACTCCTCACGCGCATGAACGTTGGACATGTGCACCTCAACGATAGGGCCTTTGTCTTTGAATATCGCCAACGCATCGGTGAGACCGTAGCTGTAGTGAGTCCAAGCACCTGCGTTGATAACGATCGCATCAACATCTTCCAAAAAGGCTTGATGAATTTTGCGTGCCAGCTCACCTTCGATGTCTGTCTGGTAGCACTCAAGCTCACACCCCTGCTCAGCAGCCCAATTAGCTGCGGCCGATTCGATATCTTGCAGCGTAAAGGTGCCGTAATGTTTCGGATCACGCTTGCCGAACATTGCGTGGTTGATGCCGTGAAGCAGAAGTATTTTTGCCATGGTTCTATCCTTAACTGTTTGCCAGACAACTGGTCGCTTTGGAAGCCTGCGAACAAGTCCATGGCATCTCAGGCTTACAGTCAAATTCATTATCAAGGCGTGTTTTCGAAGGCCTAGCGGGCTAAGTCGAGAAAGCACAACGCTGAAGATGGATTTGACTGTAAGCCCCGCAGGGCGTGACCTGTAATGTGCATCTACTGTGTTGCTCTTCTTGCTAAGGACTACGGCCATTAGCGGCAAAAAGCGCCTTGTATCTACACATTTCAGATCTCGCTGAGATGCTATGGACTTATTCGCAGGCTTCCTAGTCTAAGATCCTGCCGCATGAGTGCAACATCTTTTGTACATAGATTGAAAAAGAGCCGTATACTTTGAAGCTCTTTATGTTCAGTGCAGGTTTCCCTAATTGATTGAATTTGGAAGTACAGCCTTTGTCATTGCGTTGATTGCCGCCTGGTTTGTTGGCCTATCAAAAGGTGGATTGCCCATCATTGCTATGTTGTCGGTGCCGATCCTCTCCCTAGTGATGTCACCTATGACGGGTGCCATTCTGTTGCTACCCATCTATATCATCAGTGACATGGTGGCGGTGTGGCTCTATCGAAAACACTTCTCAATGATTAATCTGAAAAATCTTATCCCCGCGGGTCTGCTAGGGGTGTTTATTGGTTGGGCAACGGCATCCATTGTCTCTGATCAGTTTGTCGCCCTGCTGATCGGTATTATGGGCCTCACGTTTGTCTCCTATATCTGGTTTGGAAAGCGCCAAGTAAAAGAGGCGAAAAAACCGACCAAAGTGGGCGGTTGGATCTGGGGCACCATTGCCGGTTTTACCTCGTTTATCTCCCATACTGGTGGCCCACCCTTTCAGGTCTATGTTCTGCCACAAAAACTGGAGAAACTGGTGTTTGCCGGGACAGCAACGCTCTTCTTTGCTGTAATCAACCTCTCAAAATTGCCACCCTACCTAGCGCTTCGTGGCTACTCCACAGAGGATTTAACGCTGGCGCTTTGGATGGTGCCCAGTGCACTGTTGGGTACCTTTATGGGGGCTAAGCTGACTAAGATTTTGAAGGATCGATGGTTCTTTGGCTTAGTAGAAGTCGGACTGTTGCTGGTCTCTATAAAGCTGATCCACGGAGTCATCGTAGAGTCTTTGTTGTAGGAGCCTTATCGCAGATGAGGCGAAAAGAGATCGCGACCTTTTACAAGATCGCTCCAACCGATCGTGCAGTATCTCTTTGCTGCCCTTTGTAGGAGCCTTATCGCAGATGAGGCGATAGATTTGAAAGAGAATCGCGACCTTTTACAAGATCGCTCCAACAGCGCCCAAGTCATTCAGCGCAACTTGATAAACGTGCTCTGAATATCAAACTCTTCAATAAAACGTCCCAACGCTTCATGCCCATCCGCTTTGATACCAGCAAAGGTATCAAAGGCATCAATGCCCTGGTGGAAGAAGAGGTCAAAGCCACTGACGATATCCAAACCCGCTTCGTGTGCAGCAGTCAAAAACTCAGTCTCTAATGGGACATAGACCGCATCAAACGCCCACTCTTGGCCACCAAATAGTTCTGGATCAAGTGGGATACCTGGTGTAGCGTAATGTCCTACGGGCGTACAGTTGACCAAACCGTTTGCGGCTTTAGCTGTTTCGGCTAGCTGCTCTTTAGAGATAACCTCAGCGTTGTACCCTTTAGCCCGTACTGCAGCCGCTAACGCTTCAGCCCCTTCAATGTTCAGGTCAAAGATGTTCAGCTTAGTTGCGCCACAATGGAACAGTCCAAAGGCAACCGCTCGACCGACACCGCCGGCGCCTAGCATCAGTACTTCACCTGCTGGCTTGTCACCACGTTGAGCTTTGTAGCCGTGAATAAAACCGGTGTAATCCGTGTTTGTTGCCTTTACAGCACCATTGGCTAGGTAGAGTGTATTGGTTGCACCTACTTCACGTACCGCTTCATCGGGCTCATCAACGAACTCAACGGCAATGGATTTGAAGGGGAAGGTGACGTTGCAACCGGTAAATCCATCATTACGAAGTGATTGAAGCATGGTTTTAAATGCCTCTTTGTCACTTTGACCCGGATCCTTCAAGTCGTAAGAGACATCAAAGCCATAGATATCGCCCAACATCTTGTGCAGGAAAGGGGCACGCGATTGTGAGATTGAGTTACCGATTAAACCCAGTTTAAGTTGCTTCATAGCTGTCATCCTTTACAGCAAGCCCAGTGCTGTTGGTAATCCAATCACCAAATCTGGAACGAACGTGATAATAATAAGAACTAAAAGCTCCACTAAGAATAGCGGCAAAATCACCTTGCTCAGCTTCGCCATACCGACCTTAGCGATGGAGTCCGCGACAAACAGGCAGAGTCCCATTGGTGGTGTGATCAAGCCAATCATTAGGTTGAAGATAATTATGATGCCAAGGTGAGTTGGGTCGACGCCTAGACTCACAGCAATTGGGTGCAGAATCGGCACCAGTACCAACATTGCCGCGATGCCCTCTAGGAACAGACCGACCACTAAGAAGAGAATGATGACGCCGACTAAGAACATCCACTGAACCGTCATGTACTCCAAGGCGAAGTCAGTGATCATGTTGGGAACGCGGTTGTAGTTCATCAACCAGTTAGCAGCAGCAACCGCACCGATAACGACCATGATGATCGAGCTGTCGCGCATCGCTCGGGCGAAAAGACCGGCCAGTTTAGAGACTTTCAGCTCTTTGAAGACAAAGATTCCGACAAACAGGGCGTAGGCCACGGCAAAGCTGGCCGCTTCCGTTGGCGTCACGACCCCCATCAGTATTGAGCCAACCACGAAGACAGGCATCAATAGAGGAATAATCCCTTGGATCAGGGCGCGAGAGTTGCTCTGCTTTTCGCCAAGTTCGTGCTCTGTGCCCTGCTTCTCGTAGTGGCCTTTGAAGAAGTAGACGTAGACCGAAAGGAAGATCGCAAGCATTACACCGGGAACCACACCGGCCATGAATAGCGCGGGTACCGAGACACCCGTCACAGTCAGGGCATAGATGATGACAGGAATCGATGGTGGAATAATCGGACCAATGACGGAAGAGGCCGCCGTAATGGCAGCAGCAAACTCACGTGGGTAGCCTTTCTTCTCCATCTCTGGAATAAAGACACGACCAATCGCCGATGTATCCGCAACCGCAGAGCCAGAGAGACCGGCAAATATGACCGAAGCCCAGATATTCACCATGGCTAAGCCGGCACGCATTTTGCCGACCAAAACGTTCGCAAATGCGATGATACGACTGGTGATACCCGACTCATTCATCAGCTCGCCGGCAAGAATAAATAGAGGGATCGCCAATAGTGGGTAAGAGGCCATGCCACCAAACATCTGTGTTGCCACGATGCGAAGGTGGTATGGGAATTCGCCCACAGCCATGAAGTAGAGCAGTGCAGCGATGATGGCAAAAGCGATGGGTAGGCCAATAAAGATACCGCCTAGAAGAATGGCATAAGTCATTAGAATGCGCCCTCCGCTTCATGTTGATCGGTATTCGCAGCTCGATTTAGCAGGCGCAGTAGTGCTGCTACTGCAAGCATGGCGCCACCCAGCACCATAGCGAAGTAGTAGGGGTACATCTGCCCAAGAACCGCAAGCTGTTCGATACCGAATAGATCTCGAAGTTCACGCGCACTTGAAAGGATGCTGGATGCATCGACTTTGCCGCGCTTCATCATGAAGAGGTAGCCGGAGTAGCTCAACAGCGCACCTATAACGACCATGCAGAGGTCCACAAAGAAATTGATCGGTTTGTGGGCTGCTTTAGGCAGCAGACCCGCGACAAGATCAAAAGAGACATGGCGATCGAGCAGGTAAGCCCAAGCCATGCCAAACATAATTCCGTAGACTGCCAGGTAGACGGGTAACTCCTCGCCCCATGGGATCGACTCTCCGATGGTGTAACGGCGTACTGAGTTTATGAAGATGATCAGGAACACTGAAGCCATAGAGATGGCTGAACCTGCTGCAAAAAAGGTACCGACGAAGCGGGTCACCTTACGCAATAGAGTGTGCATAAGTCATACCGACAGTTATAAGTTTTTTGAGAAATAGGCTCCGACCGGATGGTCGGAGCCGTGCAAACCTGAAGAGGTTTGGAGTATTACTTAGAAGCAGCTTCTACAGCAGCGTCTAGTTTAGCGATCCACTCATCGCTACCTAGCTCTTTAGCAAGCCACTCTTTAACCGCTGGCTGTGCAAGCTTCTTGAACTGAGCCATTTCGTCAGCTGTTGGTGAGTGTACTTTCATACCTTCAGCAACCACTTTCGTTACGCCTTCAGCCGTGTTGAACTGCTGAATTGCGCGACCCATTAGGCCTGCAGTACGAGCGGCTTTAGCAATGATGTCCTGCTCAGCAGCGCTTAGAGACTGGAAGAATTCGTCGTTGATTACGATGAAGTCAGCAGCGTAAACGTGGCCATCAAGAACCATGTACTTCTGTAGCTTGTGAAGGTTGTTGTTGTAGATAGTGCCGACAGGGTTTTCCTGACCGTCAACAACACCAGTTGTAAGTGCGTTTGGAAGTTCAGACCAAGCGATAGGCGTTGGTTCACCGCCAAGACCTTCAACCATCTCTACGTATAGAGGGATTGGCTGAACGCGGAACTTAAGACCTTTCATGTCTGCTGGAGATTTGATCTCACGAACGTTGTTAGTGAAGTTACGGAAACCTGTCTCACCGTATGCAAGTGTGCGTAGGCCAGTCTCTTCTAGACAGTGTGCAGCAAGATCTTGACCAAACTGACCGTCAAGTACGTCCCAGGCGATCGTTGCGTTTGAGAATGTGTAAGGAATGTTTAGAACGTCAGCTTCTTTACAGATTTTAGCCATAGCGCCAGAAACGATCGCCATGTGCGTAGTGCCTTCCTGTGCTTGCTGAACTAGATCGCCTTCGTTACCTAGAGCTTTTGCTGGGAAAAGTTCTACTTTGATATCTGTCTCACCTTCAACAATGTTTTTGAAGATGACACCAGCAGCACCTTTTTTAGATGTCTGCCAGTCAGCGCCGTCAACGTGACCTAGTTTGATAGTGGGTGCTGCAAAAGTTGAAACAGAAGCAGCCGCTACAGCAGTAGCAACAAGAGTTTTTAGCATCGCCTTTTTCATTGGGCTCTCCAATTTATTATCGTTTCACGCCTAGAGATGACGTTTCCAAGATTTTTTGTAGCAAGATGTCTAAAACCACCTACCCCAAGCAAGCTGGTTTTATTGTCTTGCTCTTAGCTTTTGTACTACTTGGTTAAAACTAAGTAGCGCAAATTTGCCATAGCCCTATACAGGCATTCAAGCTTTTTGTACTATTTGGTTAAAACAATTTGTTAGAACCTTTATAACCGTTTTTTAAACGTTTGGTTAAAAGTAAAATGAGTATCCCTTCTACATCGAACCGTTCAGCCGCAAAAAAACGTAATCCTGAAGCAGTTAAAGCCAATATCCTGCGTGTCGCCACCGAAGAGTTTGCCACCTCAGGCTATGCCGGTGCGCGGGTCAATGTGATCGCTGAAAAAACCGATACATCCAAGCGGATGATCTACTACTACTTTGGCGATAAAAAAGAGCTCTACCGTACCGTTCTTGAGGCTGCCTACCGAGATATCCGTTTGGGCGAGCAACAGCTGCATTTGAATGATCTCAATCCCGAGCAGGCGCTTCGCTCACTGGTGGCGTTCACTTTTGAACATCAGCGCAACAATCCGCAGTTTATTCGCCTGGTTATGATTGAGAACATTCACGAGGGACGCAATCTGATCGCAAAAGAGGCGTTTGAGGAGGTTAACAACCCTGCAATCGATCGGCTTGGCGAGATCTACCAACGAGGTGTTGAGGAGGGTGTTTTTCGATCGGGCATCAGTGTCATTGAGCTTCACTGGTTGATCAGTTCAGCCTGTTTCTTCAATAACTCAAACCGCTCAACCTTCAGTGCAGCCTTTGGCAACGATCTATTTACGGAAGAGGGGCAAAGTCATCTTAATCAGCAGGTACAAGAGATGATCCTGCGCTTTGTCGCCAACTGATATTTAAGAACATTTTGGATTGGTAACTTCATTACAGCTTCGCTAGATTGAAGCTCTTTTTAGTGAGTTTTACATGCATCCTAGCCGCCTTCTTTTAATTCTCTGTTTTATCGCGTTCATCTCTTTAGGCCTGCCTGATGCGCTGCTCGGTGTGGCTTGGCCCACTATGGCCGATGAGTTCTCAACCACTCTGGATCGTCTCGGAATCATTATGACGGGCGGAACCGTCGGTTATGCTCTGAGTAGCTTCATGATCGGTGCAATTGTTAATCGTATTGGATTGGCTGGCCTGCTGATTCAAAGTGCTTCGCTTACTGTCATCGCATTGGTGCTGTTTATGGTTGTGCCGGACTGGTATTGGATGCCCTTGGTCGCACTCATTGCCGGTCTGGGCGGTGGTGGTATCGATGCGGGCCTCAATGCCTATGTGGAGAAACACTACTCAAGCCGTGTCATGCAGTGGTTGCATGCCAGTTTTGGTGTCGGAGTCACCCTAGGTCCTGCGATCATGACCTTGTCGCTGGCCCTGACAGGTCTATGGCGACCTGGCTATCTGTTGGTCGCGTTTTTGATGTTATTGATGCTCTCTGCCTTTATTCACTACCGCGGCTTATGGAGTGAACAGCCTGATGCTGGAGAAACTGTAGAGCAGGGTAATGCCAGCATGCTCGCCACGCTCAAACTACCGGCGGCATGGCTAAGTATGTTGGCCTTTTTTCTCTACACCTCGGCCGAAATTGGTTTGGGCTTTTGGGCATTTACCCTGTTGACGGAATCGCGGGATGTGGTCCTTGCCACGGCAGGGCTTTGGGTAACGATCTATTGGGGCTCTTTTACCCTTGGTCGAATCGTTGCGGGCCTGCTTGCGCCCAAGTTTGGTGAGATGAACCTGACGCTCTTCGGTCTGTTAATGTCACTGATTGGATTGGTTCTGTTCACCCTTCAATTAGGTGGGCCAGGTGGGGTCTATGGGCTTGCTCTGGTCGGCCTTGGCTTTGCACCCACCTTCCCAGCACTGCTTTCAACCACCTCAAAGCGAGTCCCAAAATCGCATGTGACCAACCTGATCGGCATGCAGATCTCTGCTGCCGGAGTTGGTTTAGTGGTTATGCCACTCTCCTTGGGGCTTATAGTCTCTAGTGTCGGATTGGAAGCGCTGGCGCAGGTTTTCTTGGGCATGACCGCCAGCGTCTTTTTGCTGCTTACCTTGATTCGTAAAAGATAAATTTCCTTTAAGTTATATCTAATCAATTAAATACTATTTATTAATTTAAATGGTATTTGCTAATATGCACTCATAGTTTTGAACCGTTTGGTTCAAAGTAACCCAATGTGAGTCCTCATTATGAAAACATCCATTGCTACCGTTACTCTCTCTGGCAGTTTGCCAAACAAGCTTGAGGCCGCTGCGGATGCGGGTTTTGATGCGGTTGAGATTTTTGATAATGACCTGATTCAGTTTGCTGGTTCACCTCGTGAGGTGAAGTCGATTGCCGATGACTTAGGTTTGGATATTCTAGCGCTGCAGCCGTTTCGTGATCTGGAAGGTCTGCCTGCTGAGTTAAAGCGTCAAAAGTTCTATCACATGCAGAGTCGATTCGAGATGATGCATGAGCTGGGCACTCAACGAATTTTGTGCTGCTCTAGTGTCTCTCCTCATGCCAGTGATGATCGTGCACGCTGTGCTGCGGACCTTTACGAAGCGGCTGAGCTGGCAGCAAAAGAAGGTTTTATTATGGGTTACGAGGCGCTCTCTTGGGGGCGCTTCATCGCTGATTATGAGGATGCTTGGGATCTGGTAAAGCGTGCCGATCATCCTGCGCTGGGCATTAACCTTGATACCTTCCACATGTTCTCTCGAGGTAATACGCTCGACTGTCTGCGCGATGAGATTCCTGTTGATAAAATCGCCTTGGTTCAGGTGGCCGATGCGCCTGTGATGCACTTGAGCGATTTGATGAGTTGGAGCCGTCACTACCGCAGCTTCCCGGGTCAGGGTGATCTTCCGGTCGTTGATTTCATGAAAGTCTTGTGTGACAAAGGCTTTGATGACTACGTTTCGCACGAGATCTTCAATGATGAGTTCCGTGCTTCTCCTGCCAAAGAGCGTGCAGTAGATGGTATGCGTTCATTGATCTGGTTGAATAAGCAGTGCAAGGATGAAACGCCTAAAGCTGAGATTACTGACGTTGAGTTCATTGAGTTTGCGATTGCTGGTGAAGAGGGTGAATCGATCGTCTCTATGTTGAATTCGTTAGGCTTTCAAGAGACGCACAAACATCTCTCAAAAGATGTCGGTCTGATGCAGATGGGTGATGTAAACCTGGTGCTTAACCGTGAGCCTGCCAGCCAAGCACACCAGCACTTCCAGCTGCACGGCGCATCAGTGTGCGCTTTGGCATTGACGACGTCGAGTGTCAAAGAGTCGTTGAAGCAGGCAGACCAGTATCAAATTAAACGCTTCAATAACACAGCAGGCCCTGGTGAGTTGAATATTCCAGCGCTGCGCGGTGTTGGTGACAGTTTGGTCTATCTGGTTGAGCGTCATAAGAAGTTCCGTTTCTTTGATGTCGATTTTGAATCGGTCGAGGGAGTAGAACTACCGAAAGTCGGCGTTAAACGCGTCGATCATATGGCGCAGTCGGTGACAAATACCGATTTCCTATCGGCGGCGTTCTTCTATAAATCGGTGTTTAACTTTGACATCACGCCTGTACAGGATCTGCCTGATATTTATGGCCTTGTGACCAGTCGAGTGGCCTCTAGCCAAAACGGGCAGGTGAAGATTCCAATCAATATGACCGAGGCTCGTCAGGCGTCACCGCAGCGCTTTATTCAGCGAACTCACGGTGCTGGTATGCAGCAGATCGCATTTGAGTGTGAGGATGTTTTGGCCTTTGCAGCGCAGGTTAATCCGGAGTCCGTGTTGCCGGTACCCAACAACTACTACCGTGAAATAAAGGGTAAGTTTGGTCTCTCTGCTGAGCGAATTGAGACCTTACAGCGCTTTAATATTCTTTACGATGCGAATGATGAGGGTGAGTTTTTGCACTTTTACACGCGTGAAGTACAGGGTGTCTTCTTTGAAGTTGTGCAGCGTATCGCTGGGTATCAGGCTTACGGTGAAGCGAATGCACATATCCGCTTTGCAGCGCAGGCGGCGTT
This sequence comes from Marinobacterium sp. xm-m-312, assembly GCF_013283295.1. Taxonomy (NCBI): domain Bacteria; kingdom Pseudomonadati; phylum Pseudomonadota; class Gammaproteobacteria; order Oceanospirillales; family Oceanospirillaceae; genus Marinobacterium; species Marinobacterium sp. xm-m-312. The sequence goes on from NZ_WBYS01000005.1 coordinate 156,719, forward strand.
GCGTGAGTATGAAACGAATTTGGTGCTTTGATCTTCGCTGAGTATTTGTTGGAGCTTTCTCGAAGAGGAAGCGATGCAGGTTTTGCACATCGCGGCCTTTTTAAGACCGCTCCAACGAACGCTCTTTGTTGGAGCCTTATCGAAGATGAGGCGAAAGGTTTGAAAGAGAATCGCGGCCTTTTTAAGACCGCTCCAACAGGGGGCTAGAGGATCGCTCCAACTGCATAGCAACTACTGTGCGGCTTTAAGGAAGGCTTGGTTATCTAAGCCAAAGTTAGAGTAGATCGGCAGTAGAGCACCGCCTAACGCGCGGGCTTCAAATCCAAGGTTGCCTGCGATTACCGGGGGTTTGTTGAGACCTTCCCAGTTCACATCGCTCGAAGCACGGTTGATAGCCAGTACTAAGTACTGTGTCGCGACCGCCGGTAGGCGTCCATCAATGATGACTCCGTCTGGATCAACAAAGGCAGAACCTGCCGCAATAGTCTGGGCAATGTAGGGTGCTGCGTTGTCAGCCCACTCTGTAAACAGAGCCCAGGCATCCTGTTCTAGGGTTTCCGATAGATTGGCAAAATCCGCCACGATCGATTCTGATTTCAATCGTTTATCAAGCTGGTGCAGTGACGCATAGTGAATCAGTTGCTTGCCATTGGCGCTCGGAACTGAACCCAGTGCACCGGCATTGGCATGGCTGCCTGGAAGAATCTGTCCGTTAAGAACGACACCACCACCGATGAACGTACCCACGTAGAAGTAGAGTAGGTTCTCCCAGCTCTGCGGATTACCGTAGGTTAGCTCGGCTAGGCAAGCTGCTGTTGCATCGTTCAGCATGGCCGCATCTAGGTCGGTGACCTTCTTTAGTTCTTCGAGCAGATCGATTTTCGCCCACTCAGCTAAAGCCTCTTTCGCTTCAATTAGCTCATCGCCCCAACCTTCCAGCGCAAACGGCGCTGCCAGGCCAACACCGGTAACGCGATCGCGTTGCATCTCGTCAAGAGGTTCAAGAAGCGTGTTGATGCTCTGCTCGATCTTGGCATAGACCTCTTTAGGCGTCGGGAAGGGGTATTCGTGCGATATGCGGGTACGAATATTCCCTGTCATATCCATAAACAGCACCTCCAACGAGGCGCGGCCAATTTTGACACCGATACTGTACGCCCCTTCAGGATTGAGTGCGTAGGGGGTAGAAGGCTGTCCCAAACCGCCGCGGCGTTTAGTGCCTGCGATTAACAGGTCCTGTTCCATCAATCGATTAATGATCGTTGATGCGGTTTGTGGAGTAAGGTTGGTTGCTTTGGCAATTTCGGCTTTCGTCAACGCATCATGCTCACGAATTAACGAGAGGATGAGTCGTTCATTGTATTGGCGAACACCGACCTGGTTTGAACCAGAGGCGCGTTGAGAAGCCGAAGCGCTGCGCATAATTAGATGTAACTCGCGTTTTCGTGGACACCCTGATCCGCTGCACCGGTGATCAACGAGACGATCTCGTTGCCGGTCGTTTCAGCCGCTACAACGTTGCCAACGATACGACCTTGGCGGAAGACAATAATGCGATCCACAAGGTTAAAGACTTGGCGAAGGTTGTGACTGATCAAAATTAGGGGAATGCCTTGGTCTTTTAAGCCACGAATAATGTTTTCAACACGCGTGGTCTCTTGGATACCCAAAGCTGCGGTTGGCTCATCCATGATGATCAACTTCTCACCCCAGCCCGCTGCACGGCTGATCGCTACACACTGGCGTTGACCACCCGACATGCCACGTAAGGACTGGCTTAGGTCAGGAATCTTAACGCCGGTCTTTTCAAGCAGTGCTTCTGACTCTTGGCGCATCCCTTTCTTGTCCATCCAGCTGAATGGGCCAAGATTGAATTTGGTCTTTTCACGTCCCAAAAAGATATTGGCTGGCACGTCTAGTTCATCTGCCAGTGCCAAGTTTTGATAAACGGTCTCAATACCAGCATCGCGAGCCTCAAGAGGAGAGTCGAAGTTGACCTCTTCGCCATAGAATTTAATCGAACCGCGAGTGCGTTGCTCTACACCGGTTAGGTTACGAACGAAGGTCGATTTACCCGCACCGTTATCTCCAACAATCGCTACGTGCTCACCCGGAGCAAGATCAAAGTCCGCATCATTCAGCGCGTGTACACCGCCGTAGTGCTTGGTTAACCCTCTGATCTCTAAGACTTTTTGAGACACTTTAAGACTCCTGAACGAAAATTCTCTTTATTTGAATGTGACTAAATATGACTAACAATTAAGAGCGAGTCAATAATTAAATCAATTCAATTTAATTATTGACAGGGCGCTATAAAGTATTAGAAGATCGCTGTTAGGCATCGAAATAGACCGCCGAAAACAAAAACAAACAAATGTGGAGATCTACACATGAAATTGAAAAAAATGCTTAGCGTAATGGCTGCTGGCGCACTTATGTCTGGCTCTGTATACGCAGGTTCTATCGGCTACATCACTAAATCAGCAACAAACTCAGGTTGGATGATGATCAACCAGGGTGCAGCAGACGCAGCTCAAGAAGCGGGCGTTGACCTAGTAACTGTAGGTCCAGCATTCCAAGGCGACCTATCAAGCCAGCTAGAAGTGTTCGAAAACCTAGTAGCACAGGGTGTGGATGCAATCGGTATCGCGCCAGTTGACTCTTCAGGTGTTGCTCCAGCAGTAAACGATGCAATGGATGCAGGTATCCCTGTTGTTGCAATCGATACTGGCGTATCAGGCGCTGCAGTGACGTCATTCGTTGCTACAGACAACTACGCAGTGGCTAAAGTACAGGGTGCTGTTGCAGCCACTCTAATCAACGATGGCGATGCGATCATCTACGTGACGGGTAACCAAGCTCAGTCTACTGGCCAAGAGCGTCGTAACGGCTTCGTTGAAGCGTTCAAAACAGCTCGTCCAAACTCTGAAATCTTAGAAGTACCAACTGAGTGGGACTCTAACCAAGCTCAGGAAGGTGTTGAAGCGATCCTAAACTCACGCAGCGACATCAAAATGGTTGCTAACGCATGGGACGGCGGCACTATGGGTGCTAAAGCAGCGATGGAAAACCTTGGCCTAGGCGCAGGTGACATCAAACTGGTTGGTTTCGACGGCGCAACTGACGCAATCGAAGCGATGGATAAAGGTTGGGTACACGCTGACACAGCTCAGATGCTTTACCAGATGGGTTACCAAGGCATCAAAGCTGCGGTTGCTGCATCACAGGGTAAAGATGTATCACCACGCATCGACACTGGTTTCTTCCTAGTGACTCCATCTACTTCAGGTGCTTACAAAGACCTAGTAGGTATCAAGTAAGTTTTACTTACACTCCGTCGAGATCGGGCATTAGCCCGATCTCTTCTTTAACTGTTTAAAACAAACGGTCCTGAATAATGACTTCTAAAAGCCTTCAAGATAAAGCGATCGGCGTTACGGTTTCTTTCTTCCGTAAAGAGTGGTCTGGCGCACTGCTGGCGATTCTGATTCTTGCTCTAGCCATTGAGCTAGTAACGGATGGTAAACCCTTCTTCCATCCCACTAACTTAATGACCATTCTGAACAACTCAGCCGCTATCGGTATTGTTGCGGGTGGTATGACGTTGGTGATTCTTGCGGCAGGTATCGATCTTTCGGTTGGATCTGTTATGGGCTTAATCGCAGCGGTCACCGGTTACATTGTTAGCTACTGGGGTTTCCCACCTTGGTTAGCGATCATGTCTGGCCTAGCGATGGGTGCATTAGTGGGTATTATTCATGGCACGTTGGTCGCCTATCTCGGGATGCCGGCCTTTATCGTTACCCTGGCGGGTCTTTCGATTTGGCGTGGTACGGCACACCTTTCAACGGATGCGCGTGCAACACCTAAGCTACCTGAAACGTTCGACCTATTTGGTCGCTACAACCCCTTTGCCGAACTTCGTGCTGATTACAAAGCGGGTGAACTGAGCGGCTTTATGGAGTCGATTGGCGCCTTCGTGAACGAGCACTGGATGGACTTCTTCCGTACCTTCCAGATGTCTATGATCATCTTCATCGTCTTCTTCATTCTGTTGGCGGTCGTTGTATCCAACATGCGTTTGGGTCGATACATCTATGCGATTGGTAGTAACGAACAGGGCTCTCGCCAAGCGGGTATCAATACGCGTCTCTACACTCTCTACACCTACGTAATCTGTTCGATGGGCGCTGCATTGGGTGCGATGCTCTTCCTAGGTCGCGCGCCTTATGCAAAATCTGACTACGGCCAGATGTGGGAGCTGGATGCCATTGCTGCGGTTGTTATTGGTGGTACCTCTCTGTTTGGTGGCCGCGGTACGATCATCGGTACCTTCATGGGTGTCATCCTTCTGAAACTGATCAATAACGGTCTGACCCTGGCTCAGCTAGAGACTTTCTGGCAGATGGTGGTACTGGGTCTGATCATTTTGGTTGCCGTTGGATTGGATATTGTTCGCCAATCTAAATCAGCGGTTAAAGTTCAGCGTATGCTGGGTGTTGTGGCTCTGGTTCTTGCTCTGTTTGCCTGCTTAACACCGGGTTCTGCACTGATCAGCTCGGCGATTTCACTGCATGAGCACAACAGCATGGTGGCAATGCAATCAGCTGGACTTGATCTTGCGGCTAACCAAACGGCTCGCCTACTGGATGCGCCGGCTGTGGCTGAACTACAAGCCATTGTGTCTGGCAACTGGCAATCCTTCGCGTCGCTTCTCGTGCTTGTGTTGGGTGCCGTGGCTGTAGCTGTGACCTTGAAACGTTCACTGGCGCTTATCCTTGCAGCCGTCTACGTGGCAGCAGCGGTTCTGCTAGTATCAATGGGCATGGCAGCTGTTGCGCCTCTATTGATCTTGGGTGCGGTAGTACTGGCTGGTATGACGACGGTGCCTTACATGTTTGAAAGAGCTCGTACGCTAGAAGGCTAATCACCCAATGATTAAAAAACCCCATCGCCTAGGCTATGGGGTTTTTTGTTGAAAGCAAATAGCATCGCGGCCTTTTTAAGACCGCTCCAACAGTACGTGCAGTACCCCTTCAATGCACTTAGTTGGAGCCTTATCGAAGATGAGGCGAATGGGGATTGAAAGAATCGCGACCTTTGCAAGATCGCTCCAACGGTAATTTGGTGGTGAACTTAGTAAGGCTAGCTCTCGTAAGTGTTTCTCGTTAGAGTAAAAAGATAACAATTAGGAAGTTACCCTACATGCCTGTCATTGCACTCGTTGATGATGATCACGAGATACGCTCACTGCTCTCGGATTACTTAGAGAAAAACAGTTTCACGGTACTTGCGTTTGAGTCGGCTGAAGCGCTGCTTGAGGGCGACTACAGTGCTGCCGAGCTGTTGATTCTTGATGTCGGTTTGCCGGGCATGGATGGACTGGCTCTCTGTCGTACTCTGCGTCAGGACTCCAACTTGCCGATCATTATGCTCACCGCTGCCAGTGACGATGTGGATCGTATCCTGGGTCTTGAGTTGGGTGCAGATGATTACATGGGTAAACCCTTTAACCCTCGCGAATTGTTGGCTCGCATTAAAGCGCTGCTGCGTCGATCCGCCCCCGTCGAATCACCAACTGCTATCTCTACTCTACTGTTAGACAGGGCGAAACGAACCGTGTCAGTCAATGGTGAAGCGCTTAGTTTGACTGGGGCTGAGTTTGATCTGTTGGCGCTACTGCATGGCCATGACGGTGTCATCAGCCGTGATCAGCTCAGCATGGAGCTTAAGGGGCATGCGGCGCTTCCGCAAGATCGTTCGATTGATACCTTAGTCAGTCGACTCCGCACCAAATTGACCCCCTTCAGCGAGGATGAGACGATCAAATCCATTCGCGGCAAAGGGTACCACCTGGTTCTAAAATGATCGGTTTTTGGTCCCGCCTACGCGATCGGCTGATGCCTAAGTCGATCATTGCACGCATGTCTCTGGTGTTGATCATCGGTGTCTTAGTGGCACAGGCGGTCAGTTCTTATGTCTGGACACGCCAGATTCAACAGGCAGAACGCGAACGTCTCGTTGAGATCTCGGAAGTGATGGGCGCGCGCATAGGTCAGACGATTCAGTTCTTCTCTAAACTACCGCGTGAATATCGTCACATCGTGCTCGATCAGCTGCGCGATATGGGCGGTACGCGCTACTTTGTCTCGATTAACAGTCAAAAAATTCATCTAGAGACCTTGCCCAACACTGAGCTACAGCAGCTTGTTGGCGAGCGTGTAAAACAGAATGCAGCCCGCCAGTTAGCCTATAAATCCGAAGACTTTGCGGTTGAGTTCGTTGCGTTTTCGAATCTTCGCATTCTCTCTGATGACAACCTGATGGTGCAGCTGCCACCCAAATGGCAGCGGTTTGCCCTGTTAGATCCCGGTGATGACAGCCCCGTCGTCGTTGTGCAGCTTAAATTAAACCCGGACGAGTGGGTCTATCTGGCCACGGTATTCCCTGGTGGGGATTTCATGGGCAGTACTCTGTTTGAGTCTGAGCGGTTGGTCTCTTTATTAGCAGTGACACTGACCGTGGTTGTTTTGGTGACCCTGCTGGTGGCCGGTATTGTTCGACCCTTGCGAAGGTTAGCTCGTGAGGCGGATGCCCTAGGGCGCGGTAAAACGCCCTCCCTGATTCCGGCCGAGGGTACCCGGGAGATGCAGACAACCATTCGTGCCTTTAACCAGATGGCGCAACGGCTTGAGAAGTTTATCTCCGATCGCGAGAAGCTGTTTGCCGCAATCTCCCATGACCTGAAAACCCCGCTGACACGCGCCCGTTTGCGGGTTGAGATGATTGATGACGATAAACTGCGCGATAACCTGATTGGTGACATCGAGAACGTCGATCTGCTGGTCAAAGCGTCCTTGCAGATGATTAAAGATGGCGCCATTCACGAGAACAGCGAACAGATCGATCTGAAACAGGTGATTGAGTCAGCCCTTGCCAGTGCAGAGATCGAAGGGCTGCCCAGCTCTGCGACACTGCCCGATGAGTTTGTCTTAGAGGGTCGCCGTCTCTCGCTTGAACGCCTGTTTACTAACCTGATCGATAACGCGTTGCACTACGGGCGTGGAGTCGAGATCTTTGGCCATAAAGAGCCGGAAGACAATGAGTTGGTGGTGCAGGTGTGTGACCGAGGCCCGGGTCTCAGTGATGAGTTAAAGCAGCGAGTCTTTGAGCCCTTCTATCGCATCGATAAAGCGCCCTCATCGATTCATGTCGGTCTGGGTATGGGCATTGTTAAGTCGATTGCGCAGCTGCACGGTGCCAGTATTGAGCTGCTTGATCGTGAAGGGGGCGGTTTGATCGTTGAGCTTCGTTTTCCATTGTCACACTTTGTAACAGAACGAAACTCTGCGTAAGACTCAAGTTGTTATATTGATTGAAGAACTGAAGATCTTGATCGCCAGTTCCCAAGGTATTCTTACCTATAAACAACAATAAAGAGGTTTACTCAATGATCAAACGTACTTTAGCTGCATGCGTAGCTGCAGCAACACTATCAACTGCAGCACAAGCTGCTGACGTAGAAGTTCTTCACTACTGGACAAGTGGCGGTGAAGCGAAATCGGTTGCATACCTAAAAGAGAAACTGACTGAAGCGGGTGTGGGCTGGAAAGATTTCGCAGTTGCTGGTGGTGGCGGTGAGAACGCAATGACCGTTCTTAAGTCACGTGCAGTATCGGGTAATCCACCGACTGCAGCACAGATCAAAGGCCCATCGATCCAAGAGTGGGGTGAGCTAGGTTTCCTATCAGACATCGACAGCGTCGCTAAAGCGAACAACTGGGATGCACTTCTACCTGGTGTGGTTTCGGATGTAATGAAGCACGATGGTAAATACGTAGCGGCTCCAGTAAACGTACACCGCGTAAACTGGTTGTGGGCTAACCCAGAGATCTTCCAAAAAGCGGGCGCTACCATCCCAACCACTTGGGACGATTTCCTAGTTCAAGCTAAAAAGATCCAAGACGCTGGCTACATTGCACTAGCGCACGGTGGCCAAGCTTGGCAGGACGCGACTGTATTTGAAGCCGTTGTGCTTGGTGTTGGCGGTCCTGAGTACTACCAGAAAGCATTCGTTGAGCTAGATGCAGACGCTCTTAACAGCGCAACCACTGAAGAGGTGTTCCGCGTATTCGGTGAGATCCGCGGTCTGATCGATGAGAACTCTCCAGGTCGTGACTGGAACGTTGCGACATCAATGGTCATCAATGGTGAAGCAGCCATGCAGATCATGGGTGACTGGGCTAAGGGTGAATTCACGGTTGCGGGTAAGACACCAGGCGTTGATTACGCATGTGTTGCAGCACCAGGCACGTCAGGTTCATTCACGTTCAACGTCGACTCTTTTGCCTTCTTCGCGCAGTCTGATGCTGACGCACAGAAAGCTCAACAAGAGATGGCTAAGCAGATCCTAGGTCAGGACTTCCAGAAAGTCTTCAACCTTAACAAAGGGTCTATTCCAGCACGTCTAGGCATGGCTCGTGACGAGTTCGATAGCTGTGCACACGCGTCAATGGATGCCTTTGTATCTTCTGCACAAACTGGCGGTCTAGTACCAAGCTTCGCGCACGGTATGGCTGTCCCTGAAGCCGTTTCTGGTGCTATCTACGATACCGCTACTAACTTCTTCAACTCAGATCAGTCGGCTGCTGAGGGTAAAGCTCAGCTAATCGCTTCTATCCAAGCAGCGATGTAATCCGACCAAGAGCCCTCAACCCTGGGGGCTCTTATTTATTTTTTTAGGAGATTCACGATGAGTGTGTCAAAGGCTAAAAAGCCAATGACGCTAGAGTCCTTATTGCCAAAAATTGTGTTAGCCCCCACCACCGCGGTGATGTTGGTCTGCATGTATGGCTTTATGATTTGGACCGGAGCGCTATCTTTTACCAAGAGTCGAATGTTGCCTCAGTGGGACTTTGTCGGCTTTGATCAATACGCCAAGCTGTTTGCTAACCCGCGCTGGGATGTGGCTCTGAATAACCTGGTGGTGTTTGGCGTTCTGTTTATCGCGGTCTCGTTACTGCTGGGTCTGTTCCTAGCGATCCTTCTGGATCAAAAGATTCGTTTAGAGGGTACGCTGCGTACCATCTATCTCTACCCCATGGCTGTCTCATTTGTGGTCACCGGTACGGCCTGGAAGTGGATCCTCAACCCAGGTCTTGGTCTAGAAAAACTAGTACGTGACTTAGGTTTTGAGAACTTCGAGTTCCGCTGGTTGGTTGAACAAGACATGGCGATTTACACCATTGTGATTGCAGCGGTATGGCAGTCGAGTGGTTTTGTCATGGCAATGTTCCTTGCCGGCCTTCGTGGCGTGGACGATAGCTTAATTAAAGCGGCCGAGATCGACGGCGCGAGCAAGATGAAAGCCTACTGGTATGTGATTCTGCCTATTCTGCGTCCGGTCTTCTTCAGTGCGATCGTTATTCTCTCTCACATTGCGATTAAGAGTTTCGATTTGGTGCAAGCGTTGACTGGCGGTGGTCCGGGTTACGCGTCTGACCTACCGGCTAACTTCATGTACACCTACGCCTTTAACCGAGCGCAGATGGGTGTGGGTGCCTCCAGTGCGATGATTATGTTGATGGGTGTGTTGGCGATTATTGTGCCGTACCTCTACTCAGAACTACGAGGTGGAAAAAATGGTCGCTAATCGTTCATTTAACTTAGGCCGTCTATTTATTTATGGCTGTCTGCTCGCCTTTGCGCTGTTCTATCTAGCGCCGCTCTATGTGATGCTGACAACCTCGTTTAAGGACATCGAGGAGATTCGTAGCGGTAACCTACTGGCACTGCCCCAGGATCCAACCTTGTACGCTTGGATCAAAGCGTGGAGTAGTGCGTGTACCGGTTCCGAGTGTCAGGGGCTAGCACCTTTCTTTATGAACAGTGTGAAAATCGTGGTTCCGGCCGTCATTCTGTCGACTGTGATCGGCGCGCTGAATGGCTACGTGCTCTCGAAATGGCGTTTCCGCGGCAGCGACCTAATGTTTGGTATGTTACTGTTTGGCTGCTTCATTCCGTTTCAGGTGATTTTGCTACCGATGGCGCGTCTACTGGCTGAATTGGGCCTAGCCAACACAGTAACCGGTCTGGTTCTGGTGCATGTGATCTACGGTGTCGCGTTTACGACGCTCTTCTTCCGTAACTTCTATGTCTCTGTTCCGACTGAGTTGGTGAAAGCGGCGCAACTGGATGGCGCAAGCTTCTTCCAGATTTTCCGCCACATTTTCCTGCCAGTATCTCTACCTATCTTCACGGTCACGATCATCTGGCAGTTCACTCAGATCTGGAACGACTTCCTATTTGGCGTGGTCTACTCAGGTCCGGGTACGCAGCCGATCACAGTGGCACTGAACAACCTAGTTAATACATCGATGGGCGGTAAAGAGTACAACGTCGATATGGCGGCTGCCGTGATTGCAGCGCTTCCCACTCTACTGGTCTACATCTTTGCAGGTAAATATTTTGTACGCGGCCTGACAGCTGGCGCGGTAAAAGGATAACTATTATGGGCTCTCTATTAATCGATAACGTCACTAAATCCTTTGGTGAAACAGACATCCTAAAAGGGATCAACATCGACATTCAGGATGGTGAATTCCTCATCCTGGTGGGTCCATCAGGCTGTGGTAAGTCGACGCTGATGAATATCATTGCGGGTCTTGAAGATGCGACCAGTGGTACGCTTGAGTTGGCGGGTAAGGATGTGACTTTGGCCTCGCCAAAAGATCGCGACATTGCGATGGTTTTCCAAAGCTACGCGCTCTACCCAACAATGAACGTTGCGCGCAACATCTCCTTTGGCCTTGAGATGCGTAAAGTCCCTAAAGAGGAGCGTGATCGCATCGTCAACGAGGTGGCTAAGCTGCTTCAGATCGATCACCTACTGGATCGTAAGCCGAGCCAGCTTTCGGGTGGTCAGCGTCAACGTGTTGCCATGGGCCGTGCCCTAGCGCGTTCGCCGCGGGTTTTCCTATTCGACGAGCCTCTGTCGAACTTGGATGCTAAGTTGCGTGTAGAGATGCGTACTGAAATCAAGAAGCTGCACAAGCGTCTTGGCACGACCATTGTTTACGTGACGCACGATCAGATCGAAGCGATGACTCTGGCTGATCGTATTGCCGTTATGAAAGATGGCATCGTGCAGCAGTTGGGTACTCCGGACGAGATCTACAACAACCCAGCCAATATGTTTGTCGCAGGATTCATGGGCTCGCCGCCGATGAACTTTATTGAGGTCGACATCAAAGAGGGGCAAGCGGTTGTTGAATCTGCGGGTGAAACTCATCACCTAAAACTACCATGTGCCGAGGCCATTGCTGCAAAAGGCCTTGATCGTGTGGTGTTGGGTATTCGTCCAGAGATGATTACCGAGCCTAAGCCGGCACCTGAAGATCAGGATTGGTTGCACAGCATGAAGCTGGACTTTGATGTTGTGGAGCCTATGGGGGCTGACACCATGGCAATTGGTCAATGGAACGGCATTGATGTTCACTCACGCCTTTCTCCTAAAGCGGGCATGACGGCAGGCGCTGGTACAGAGGTGCAGGTTAATACGGCGAAAGCGGTCGCGTTTGATATCCAAACCGGTGAGCGTATCTGCTAAACCTTGCCCTATATCTGTTGGAGCTTTCTCGAAGAGGAGGCGATGAGCGTTAAAGTATCGCGACCTTTGCAAGATCGCTCCAACGGTTCGTACAGTCTCTCTAAACGCTCTTGTTGGAGCTTTCTCGAAGAGGAGGCGATGAGCGTTAAAGTATCGCGACCTTTGCAAGATCGCTCCAACAGTTCGTGCAGTCTCTCGTTAACGCTTTTTGTTGGAGCCTTATCGTAGATGAGGCGATGAACGGTAAAGTATCGCGACCTTTGCAAGATCGCTCCAACGGTTCGTACAGTCTCTCTAAACGCTCTTGTTGGAGCTTTCTCGAAGAGGAGGCGATGAGCGTTAAAGTATCGCGACCTTTGCAAGATCGCTCCAACAGTTCGTGCAGTACCTCTTCATTGCTCTTTGTTGGAGCCTTATCGCAGATGAGGCGATGAGCGTTAAAGCATCGCGCCCTTTTAAGATCGCTCCAATGGGGTAGTTAATTCGCCTCTATCTCTTTTAACGCTGTCTCTAATTGGTCGAGATTCAAAGGTTTCGGCAAAACTCGATCGGCCCCTTTCGCCAGCAGGTTGTCCGCCTCATTACCCACCGTGGCACCGGTAACTCCAATAATCGGAAGCGTTGCACCCCAGGATCTCAGCGTTTCGGTCAGTTCATAGCCATCCATTATCGGCATCATGATGTCAGTAATGATTAGGTCAAAGCTCTGCTTAGAGTAGGCGTCTAGGGCTAATTGACCGTTCTCTACATCAACCACCTCGGCACCCTCGCGTGTCAGTATGGTTTTGCCAAGCATTCTTAATGTGGCGGTATCTTCGACTAGTAGTATCTTCTTGCCTTTGATTGCATGCTCTTTTGCTGCTGCTGCTGCTGCTGCTGCTGCTTCTTCGTGTTTGGCCTGTTTGAGTGTGAAACTCAGGGTAAAGATGGCACCCCCTTCAGGGTTAGGGCTGAAGACCAAATCTCCATTAGATAAACTGCGTGCAAGTTCGCGACTGATATGCAGACCGAGACCGGTTCCGGACGCTTTAGTGTCGCCTCGTTCAAAGGCCTCAAAAAGTCGATCAACATCTTTGTCGGGAATGCCTTTGCCATTATCAATGATCTGCAATCGATATTCGGTTTCCTCTTCTGAAGCCTTATGACTTAGATCTAATGTGACCTGAGTGCCCTGACTGTGCACAATGGCATTTTTAGTCATATTAATAATGATTTGGCGAATCTGTTTTTTAAAACCAATATGATTCCCATCACTGTTGCCGCGCACCTGAATATCGACACCGTATTGATTGGCCGTGTAGTAGAGAGTGTGGCTAGCCTCTTTAATGATGCGATAGACCGAAAGTTGGGTCTCGACTCGACTCTCAGTGATTAATGATTTATCGGTGCCTACCCTCATATCATCCAGTACGTCGAGTAGGTGTTGGGACGTGGCATGTGCCTCTTCAACTCGCCGGTTTTGCCCATCTTGAAGTTGCAGCTCATTCAGTTGCATATTTAAGTCGGCAGCAGGGGTTCTTAATTCGTGTCCAATGATGGCAAACATCTTATCTTGCTGCTTTAGTGTTTTTGCAAGCGATGAGGAGGCTTGCATCGCTTGTTCTGAGGTCTCTTCAATCTGGTGAATGGCGCGCAACATAAACCGGAACATCAGTATTAAAAGAAACTGAGTCACCAATGCAAAGAGAATGGATAGCCCTGTTAGTTGATCGGTCCTATCATGTTCTGATGCCAATAAGCTTATATAGGTCTCTTCAGTAACATCATACAATTGCTGTATTTCGTCAAGGACCTCAGTTGCTTTTAAAAAGAGATCGAGATCGTAGTCTTTGGTTGGATCCCTCAACTCCATGAAACGGTATCGATCTAATCGCTCAAAATGCTCAACGATATGCTGTTCGATGATTTCAAAATCGAGTAATAATTCTGACGGGGAGCTACTTGCATTGGCCTGTTCGAAGGCTTCTATGGTGTTTCGGGTGCTGCTAAGGATCTCCGTAACTCGACCTTTTGCAATGTAAAGATTATTGCGTGAGACCAGGCCAGAATTGGATAATCCCGTTATGCCGCGAACGAAACCCATTTTTTCAATCAGATCGGGTAGGTGTACAAAGATGGTTCGGCCGGCTGTGTACGAGAGGATGTTCTCTTCCAACTGTACTCCTGAATCACGGTAGATTTGAAAAAGTTCTGTTAACAGTTGCTCAGAATAGGCACTCTTTCTTAAAAAGATCTCGTAGTACTGTCCATCGACGGAGAGAATCTGATCGATCTCGGCGGCCGGGTAATCCATCGCTTCCAGCGCTTCGACTAGGTTAAAACTGGCGCTTTCGCAGAGCTGAATGAGCTCACTAGAGGGTATGGGTTCAATTCGCGCCAGTGTGCAGAGCCCACGAAACTCCCCCAGTCTGGTGATGCTGTTGCGATAGAGCTTCTGCTGTTGCGTCGCTCGCTCATAAGCTAGATGTCTTTGGTGGTCTGAATAGAATTCTTGCAGCGTGATCCCTACCGCAAAAAAGAATAGACCTTGCATGGCGAGAATGACGACTTTCAGCCAGAGAGGGATGCGTTTAATGCTGTCGAGCATGTGGATCATTGAGAGCACTCATATTTTGTTTATCTATGCGAAGACAACACAACTTTCGCAATCAGTTAGAGCCAGCATAGACGGCTTTGTAGTAAAATCCAGTAAAGTCACAACTTTTTTATCTGTCACTAATGACAGTTTGTTTTTAGGGAACAGATATGGCGCAAAACTCCACCGTTTTTAAAATCTTTCTGCAAATTGCCGATATGGATCGCAACTACTACGTCGATCATTCGTTAACACTTGCCAGACACCCTTCAGAGACAGATGAGCGCATGATGATGCGCCTGTTAGCCTTTGTGATGAACGCGCAAGAGCGTCTGGAGTTTACCCGTGGCCTCTGTGAAGAGGATGAACCCGATCTATGGCTAAAGAGCTACGCTGATGAGATCGAACTCTGGTTAGAAGTGGGCTTGCCGAGTGAAAAGCGCTTGAAGAAGGCGTGCAACCGCTCACAAAAGACGGTTTTGATCACCTATGGCTCGGATCAGGCCTTCAACCCTTGGTGGGAAGGTGTAAAAAAGTTGGTCGCTAGCCAAAATAGTTTGATTATCTACCGCATCAACGAGGATCAAAGTGAGGCGTTAACCGCCTTGGCCGAGCGCGGTGCGCAAATCAGCGCGTCGATTACTGATGGGCAGATCTGGCTCAGTTCAGAGGCTGGCTCAGCGACCATTGATCCGCAACAGATCTACCCAGCCATTTAAAACTCGGCGGCATAAAAGCAACAGTGATTACTGCAGCTGTTGCACCAGATCGTTACAGGTCTGCAGCTCCTGCACAAAGGGTGAGTACTCAGTCGAGTTGACCACCGCTTTGATCGGCTTGTCATCATCGAATGTAATGACCAGCTCGCACTTCCCTTGGTTTGGGCTCTTATTGGGCATCATGTCTGAGTGGTAGGTCCAGACCCAAGTGTGTGGCCCCTCTTGTGCGATGGTACGCGGTTGTCCGAGCTGCATCTCGATGGTTGCTTTGTCCTTCTCAATAAGAAGGTCGCTGATCTCTTCGGTGGTTTTAAAACGAAGGTCCGGTGCTGTAGCACAAGCAGTGATGCTGAGAGACGCGAGTATAAGGGCAGTGTGTCTAAACATGGTGATCTCCTTAAGCAGTAACATTAATCACGTTTAGCCGTTTGCGGTAGGACAAAGGGCATGGACTCAGTCGGTGTTCGATTCACTCGAACCGGCCACTGATAGGCTGTTGAAAGATTGTCATCGGTTAACACGGCATCGGGCGACGCTTGGATCAGCAGTCTTCCTTTCTCAAACAGTGCAATGCTGTCCGAGAACATCGCGGCCAAGTTTAGGTCGTGCATGACGCAGATGACGCCACCGCCAGCGTTGGCATAGTCTCGGGCAAGTTGCATCACTTCGATTTGGTGGCCGATGTCCAAAGAGGAGACGGGCTCATCGAGCAGCAGCCAGTTGGCTTTACCATCGATCACAGGCTGCCAGACTTGTACCAGAATACGTGCCAGTTGAACGCGCTGTTTCTCACCGCCAGAGAGCTCTTGATAAAAACGTGATTCAAAGCCTTCTAAACCGACACGCTGGAGAGCCTGAAATGGACGTTCTGATCGGCGATCTAGGTCCGCCATCTGTACCACTTCCAACACAGTAAAGGGGAAAGCCAACTGGGTCGCTTGCGGTAGAATCGCGCGGCGTTTGGCGAGTGTCTGGTGTGAAAGGTCCGTTAGGTTTTCGCCATCAAAATGAATCTCGCCTCGGTAATCAATTTCACCTGAGAGTGCCCTTAATAGGGTGGTTTTCCCCGATCCATTCGGTCCTGCAATCGAGACCAACTGCCCCGGTTCGGCGCGAAAATCGACCTTCGACAGTACCTCGGTTTGGTGGAATCCTACGCTGAGATCCTTGGTGATAATCATGATTAGAGATCCAGCAGATTACGATTACGCAGCAGCAGGTAGAGGAAGAATGGCCCACCCAATATCGCCATGACAATGCCGATGGGTAGCTCCGCCGGTGCAATCAGTGTACGACTGAGAATGTCGGCTAACAGAAGAGCAATAGCGCCTAACAGTGCCGCGGCAGGCAGTAGATAGCGATGGTTTGGTCCTATGACCAGGCGCAGCAGGTGGGGCACGATGATGCCGACAAATCCGATCGCACCTGAAACGGCTACGGCGACCCCAACGGATAATCCAACCAGTAGGATAGCGGCTCGTTTAAGACGCTGCACCGAAACGCCTAAATGCATGGCAGCGGCTTCACCCAGCGCTAAACGGTTTAGGCCAGAAGCGAGTAACGGAGCTAACAGTAGCGAGATTAGCATCAACGGCCCAGCGACTTTCAGTGAGCTCCAACTAGCACCGGCAATGGAGCCAAGATTCCAGAAGGTTAGGTTACGCAACTGACTGTCGTTGGAGTAGTAGATCAACAATCCCGACAGTGCCGCAGCAAAGGCGCTGAGTGCTAAGCCAGCTAACAGCATCACGGCGACCGAGGTTCTGCCTTGACGCGTCGCGATCTTGTAGAGAATCAGCATACAGCCCCAGCCACCTAAGAAGGCCGCGATTGGGACCAGAAATCCACCGATACTATTTAAGAGTGAGATGGGTAACAGCCCACCTATGACAATGGCTGTCACGGCACCCAAACCTGCACCGGAGCTGACACCAATAAGACCTGGATCAGCCAAAGGGTTGCGGAACAGCCCCTGCATAATGGCACCCGAGACAGCTAAGCTAGCGCCGACCAATAGGCCCATGACTGTTCTGGGGGCGCGAATATCAAACAGGATGACCTGCTCTTGAATGCCGATGGCTTCGCCCTGCATTAACGCCCAAAGTGAGTTGGCCAGTGATGTGTTTGATGAGCCAATGGTCAGGCTGAATAGGGCAACCAGGCACAGAGCCAACATCAATAGAGAGATGGTGAACTTTGCCTGTAAAGAGCGATCGCCCGTAGCGTGCATTAGCTCTTCTTAAGGCCGTAGATGTGAAGAGTTCGACCGGTCATCTCATAGCCGTGCTCTTTCGCGATCTCTTCGATGCGAGCGTTGATGATGGGGTCGTTAAACTCTTTAACTTCACCGGTTTTAACACAGACGATGTGATCGTGGTTGTCATCCGACGCCAGCTCAAAGACTGAGTGGCCGTTCTCAAAACGGTGACGCATAACAAGACCGGCCGCTTCAAACTGAGTCAGAACACGGTAGATCGTGGCTAAACCTATCTCTTCGCCCTGAAGCATGAGGTGCTTGTAGATGTCTTCAGCACTCCAATGGTCATTCTCATTGGCATCTTCGAGTAGCTGGTAAATCTTGATGCGCGGAAGAGTCGCTTTGAGTCCCGCTTTTTTAAGTTCTTGGTTGCTTGAAGACATAGTTGTTCTCGTCAATGTTTACTGTTCAGACGCTAAGAGACATCTTAGCGGGCCTCGTTTTTAGGTTCAATTTTACCTAGGTCATCCGTGACTAAAAATCGGTGTTGTTTCAATGCTAGATAGACCGTATCACCCACGCTGGGGGCTTGAACTGCATGACAGGTCACCGCAAGTGACTGGCCATCCTCCAAGAGCACACTCAATAGAGATTGCCCACCACGAAAACGCTTGGATTCTACCTGTGCGCTAACCTCGCTCTGTTCAACAATCTCGACATCATCCGGTCGTATAAATAGCTCTTTATTGTAGGGTGCCTCACTCACCTCGGTGGTTGAGCGGCTCTGGCCAAACAGAGAGTTCACATGCTGGGTATCGACGTACTCTGCTTTTATGAACTCACCTTCGCCGATGAATTCAGCTACAAACCGGCTTTTCGGCTCGTAATAGATCGCTTCAGGCAGGCTGATCTGTTCCAGCTTGCCTTGATTCATAACCGCAACGCGATCTGCAAAAGCAAAGGCCTCTGCCTGATCGTGTGACACCATCAGCGTGGTAATTTGCTCTTGCTTTAGTAGCTCGGCAATTTCCGGAATGAGCTCATCTCGCAGTGCGGCGTCCAAGCCAGAAAAGGGCTCATCGAGTAGCAGTAGATCGGGTTTGGGTGCCAGTGCTCTCGCTAAGGCGACACGTTGCTGTTGTCCACCTGATAGCTCATGTGGGTAACGACCGCCCATGCCTTGTAGGCCGATCATTGTAAGTAACTGCTCACTTCGGGCTTTAGCCTGTTGGCTTGACCACTCAAACAGTCCGAACTCAATGTTTTCCCTGACGCTAAGATGGGGAAACAGAGCGATGTCCTGAAACACCATACCGATGTTGCGCTGTTCCGGCGGGAGTTGAGACTTTCCATCATCCAGACGTTTTGTGCCCAGCATGATGCTGCCGCTAGAGAGCCCGTGAAATCCTGCAATGCAACGCAGTAGCGAAGATTTGCCACAGCCACTGGGCCCCAACAGGCAGATGAGTTCGCCCTGTTGAATGTTCAGTGTGACCCCATTCACAACCGACAGATCAGCATACCCGGCATAAGCATTCTCAATACTTAGGTGTGTAGATGTCGGTATGTTTGACTCAATACTCATAGAGTTCCTTAGTGCTTGTGGCGGCTTATGGCACGATTCAACAACAAAACTGGGACTAGCCCAACGGCAACGATCATTAATGAGGGTGGTGCCGCCTCGATAAGCTGTTCATCCGAAGCCAGCTCAAAGGCGCGAACGGCCAGGGTGTTAAAGTCGAACGGGCGCAGCATTAACGTAGCCGGCAGCTCTTTGAGGACGTCAACAAAGACCACCAGTAGTGCAGTTAGAAGACTGCTCTTCATTAAGGGCGCATGGATTTGTCGCAACACTTGAAAGGGGGATCGTCCCATCCCTTTGGCCGCTTCATCCAGGCTAGGGCTAATTTGCCCCAAGCCAGACTGCACACTGCCAAGCGCGACGGCTAAAAAGCGCACGGTGTAGGCGATCAACAGGGCAAACAGAGTGCCACTGAAGATCAACCCGCTCATACCTAAGCCGAAGCGTTCGGAGAGAGCAAGCAGACTCTGATCCACAAACACTAAAGGTGCTAAGACCCCAATGGCAATAATGGTACCCGGCAGTGCGTAGCCCAGTGCGGCGAACTGTGTGGCCTGTTTCACCAATGAGCCACTGTTAAAGCGTTGGGTGTACGCCAGCAGCGTGGCCAGAACAAGGGCGATTAGCGCTGCAAGACCTGCCAAATAGAAAGAGTTCCAAGAGAGGCTGAGGAAGTCACTCCAGGGCATTTGCGCATCAAACACCGACCAAGAGAGCAGTTGACCGGCCGGCAACAAGAAGCCAAAGAAAAACGGAATGAAACAAGCCAGAGCCGCCAGCCAAGCGCGTCCACCCTTAAGCTGAATTCGGCTAGCCATCGCTCGAGATCCTGCTCGGACGTTGTAGCTCAGTTTGCGTCGTGAATAGCGCTCGACAAAGATCAATGTCGCCACGAACACTAGCAACAGACTGGCTAACTGTGCCGCACCATTGGCATCACCAAAGCCATAGAAGGTTCTAAAGATACCTGTTGAGAAGGTCGGAATGCCAAAGTATTGCACCGTACCGTAATCGGCCAATGTCTCCATTAGGGCTAGGCTGACACCGGCAATGATGGCGGGTCTTGCCATAGGAATGGCGACTTTTAGAAAGGCCCTGAAGGGTGAGTAACCAAGATTGCGAGAGGCTTCAAAGCTAACGGCTGACTGCTCAAGGAAGGTCGCGCGAGCCATCAGGTAGACGTAGGGATAGAGCACCAGCACCAACATAGCAATGGCACCGCTATGCGATCGAATCTCCCAGAACCAGTAGTCACCATAGCCCCAACCGGTCAGTTCGCGCAGCAGGGTTTGTACTGGGCCGGCAAAGTCGAGCATACCGGTATAGGTATAGGCGATGACATAGGCGGGCATGGCTAAAGGCAGTAGCATTCCCCAATCGAGCCAACGACGACCGGGGAAGTCACACATCGCTGCCAACCAGGCAGCCGGTGCTCCCATAATGACGGTGCCGATACCGACACCGGCCATCAGGATTAATGAGTTGAGAACGTAGTCGGCGAGGACGGTATCAAGAAGGTGAGAGAAAGCCTCAGATCCAGCAAATAGGGACTGACTAACAACGGTTAGAATGGGAAGGGCAACCAGACCGGCGATCGATAAGGCTACCCAATTTGCACGGATACTATTGATAGTTAACTCTCATCTGTTTTACTTCCAGCCAGCACGATCCATAAGGCGAAGCGCTTCTTGGTTCAGTTCGCCAAGCTTAGACAGTGCAACGTCATCGCTCTTAGCTGTGCCAAAGGCTTTTAGTACATTGGATGGCTCAACGCCGGCTACGACAGGGTACTCATTGTTGACTTCAGCGTACCACTCTTGTGCTTCCTGGCTCACCATGTACTCAAGTAGGGCAACTGTTTCGTCACGATTCTTAGATGACGCCGTCAATGCAGCACCACTGATGTTGAAATGGGTACCGCGATCGTTCTGATTGGGCCAGAACACCGCTAGCTGATCAGCAACCGCTTTGTCACTCGCTTTATCAGAGCGAACCAAACGCGCTAAGTAGTAGGTGTTGGCAATAGCGATGTCACAGACACCCGCGGCTGCCGCTTTTAGTTGGTCAGTATCACCGCCAGCCGGTGGGCGAGCAAAATTAGCCACTAGACCTTCAACCCAAGCTTCTGTTGCTTCGACACCGTTAGCAGCAATCGCAGAGGCAATCAGTGACTGGTTGTAGACATTGCTTGAGGAGCGAATACAGATACGACCTTTCCACTGCTCATCGGTTAGTGCTTCGTAGGTACTGAGTTGTTCTGGATTAACTCGATCTTTGGCATAGATGATTGGGCGAGCACGACTGGTCATACCAAACCAGTGGTTGTCACTGTCGCGCAGGTTGGCAGGAATCGCCTCGTTCAATGCAGTGGATTCAACCGGCTGAGTTAGACCCATCTCTTTCGCGCGGTGAAGACGTGCAACGTCTGCAGTGATAAGAAGATCCGCAGGGGAGGCGCCACCTTCCATCTTCAAACGGCTTAACAGTGCATCATCTTTACCGGTGAGCAGGCGTACTTCGATACCTGTCTTCTCGGTAAACTGATTCAGTAATGGTTGAATCAGGGCCTCTTTACGTGATGAATAGAGGTTAATGTCAGCGACAGCAGTGGTAGTAAAGCAGAGTGCTGCTACAGCGCTAATACGACGAATCCACATGTTTGTTTCTCCTTGAAGGTACGAATTATAAACCGGCCTTACTCATTCCTTAAATAAGAGCCTTAGAACATTTGAGAATCATTACTACTAATTTATTGAAGTAATGATGCGATTCTACATGAGAATCATTTGCATTTGCAATAAGGTTTTGCAAATAGATTTTGACATCGTCCCGCTCTTTAGTAGGCTGTCCCTTGTCGTTAAATCATAAGAGTCATGGCAATGAGCGTTGTTCAGTTTCACGAATACCCCACCCAAGATGGTTATAAGCTGTTAGAGATCTCCCTGAATGCTGAGAAGTCCCTCAATGCGTTGACGTTGGAGATGATTCAGCTGATCGAGCCTCGTCTGGACCAGGCGGCAAAGGATGACTGCATCAAAGCGGTGCTATTAACTAGCGTCGGAGAAAAGGCATTTTGTGCCGGCGGGGATGTGGTTAGACTCTACCGCTCGATTACCTCAGGCGATAACCCCAACTTCCCGACCGAATACTTCACACACGAGTACCGTCTGGACTACCGCATTCACACCTTCCCTAAACCGATCATCTGTTGGGGCAGTGGCATAGTGATGGGCGGTGGTATGGGGCTGATGAATGGCTGCAGCCACCGTATCGTGACAGAGACGTCACACATGGCGATGCCAGAGGTGACGATTGGGCTCTTCCCCGATGTTGGTGGTTCATTCTTTCTGAACAGGATGCCGGGTCGTACAGGACTCTTCTTGGGTTTAACGGGTAACCCTATCTTCGCGGCGGATGCGTTGTTCTTAGGGTTAGCGGATCGCTTTATTGAATCGGCGCGATACACTGAGATGGTGACTGGCCTCCAATCAGCCGAATGGCACTGTGATAGTGTTCAGACGGTCAACCAGACGCTTCGCCAGTTAGAGCAGCAGTCGCAAGCGGCGTTTCGACAAGAGTCACCGATTCAAGATCACTATGATTTCATTCAATCGGTGACTGATCAGGATGACTTAACTCAGTTGATGCAAGCAATGGCCAACATTGAGAGTGACGATCCATGGATTCAACGATCACAAAAGGCGATCACTCACGGGTCGCCTCTGTCGGTTCATTTAATTGCTGAGCAGTTGAAACGCACTCGTCATCTCTCTTTAAAAGAGGTGTTTATGTCCGAACTGGTACTGGCCGTTCAGTGCTGCCAACACCCTGAATTTCCTGAGGGCGTTCGAGCACTGTTGGTCGATAAGGATCGCAGTCCAAACTGGATGTTCAAGTCGGTTGATACTGTGGAGTCAGCCGTTGTTGAAGCGTTCTTTGAAGCGCCATGGCCGGTGAATCCGCTGGCTGATCTTTAAGACTCACAGACGATAGGGTATCAATGCAGGATAATATGCTGGTTATCTTGCATTGAACTCTGCCATTACTGATTAGCTTTGCGCTGAGCTTCGCGTTTCGCTTTTTTCTCTTGGCGACGTTGCTCGAAATCGTGCACTGCGTCTTTACCCAAGTGATGTTCGCCACGCGCTTTTGCCAATTCGAGCTGGTGCTGGCGCTCTTGAAAACGTTTACGCTGCTTATCGGTTACTTTGTCGTAGCAGTGGTGACAGCTTAACCCCTCTTGGAAGTGTTCATTCTGACGATCTTTAGCGGATAGCGGCATACGACAGGCGTGGCAGAGTTGGTAGTCACCGGGCTCTAAACCGTGTCCAACCGATACACGGTTGTCGAAGACGAAACATTCACCATCCCACATCGAGTTATCGGCAGGCACCTCTTCAAGGTATTTAAGAATGCCGCCCTCTAGGTGGTAGACCTCATCAAAGCCCTGTTCACGGAGAAACGCGGTCGACTTCTCACAACGGATACCCCCAGTACAGAACATGGCGACTTTTTTATGCTTACTTGGATCTAGCTGCTCTTTAACGTAGCTAGGGAAGTCACGAAAGGTGTCGGTATGAGGGTTGATGGCCCCTTTAAATGTACCGATATCCACTTCGTAGTCATTACGTGTGTCGACCAACAGTACTTCTGGATCGGAAATCAGGTCATTCCACTCGTTAGGTTTGACATAAGTGCCGACGGTTTTCAGTGGATCGATGCCTTCAACACCCATTGTGACGATTTCACGTTTCAGTTTTACCTTGGTGCGGTAGAAGGGTTGCTCATCAAAGAACGACTCTTTGGAGCTGACTTGATCCAGCGGTGGGTGCTCTTTAAACCATGCGTAGAGCGCATCGATCGCTTCACGGCTACCAGAGACCGTGCCGTTGATACCCTCTTTAGCCAGGATTAACGTACCGCGAATATCTTGCTCGTTCAGGAACTCCAGCAGAGGCTGCCGCAGTGCTTCACACTCCTCGAAGCGAACAAATTGATAGAGTGCGGATACAACGATATTGGCCATAATCTCCCCGGCGTAATCTGGATAGTTGAAAACCGCGCAATTTTACCAGATAAGGCATTGAGGTTTATAGAGTAGAGTTTTCAAGCTTGAAAAACGTTAGAATAGCGTGGTTCAGATAAACAACTTTTTTGGGGCTTAGGTAGTGGCAGATAGAGAGATGATCGGTTTTATTGGGCTTGGCGTTATGGGTAAAAACTTGGTGCTCAACCTCGTTGATAATGGTTACCAAATTGCAGCCTTTGACCTGGATGCCAACAAAGTAGATGACGCGATCGCTCAAGCAGCTGCTGAAGTTCCGGATCGCCCTCAACCGATTCAAGCCTGTTCCTCGCTCGGTGAACTGTTAGCGGCTTTGCCATCACCAAGAACCATTTTTGTCTCTGTCCCAGCAGGTGATCCTGTCGATGCAGTCTGCCGTCAGCTGATTGATGCAGGCGTTGATGTCGACGATATCGTTGTGGATACCGGAAACTCACTCTGGACCGACACACGTGATCGTGAAGTGAACTATAAAGAGCACTTTACCTTCTTCTCTACTGCGGTATCGGGTGGTGAAGTCGGTGCACGCTTTGGCCCTTCTTTGATGCCATCGGGTGATCAAAAAGCTTGGTCACGTTTACGCCCTGTTATGGAAGCGATCGCAGCGAAAGTGGATGCAACCACAGGACTTCCTATTGAGCGTCGAGAGCCCGGTAATCCTGTTACTGAGGGCGAGCCTTGTGCAACGTACATTGGCGATTCTGGTGCAGGCCACTACGTAAAAATGGTTCACAACGGCATTGAGTACGCTGATATGCAGTTGATCTGTGAGGTCTACCACTTCATGCGTCACGCCATGCAGATGGCGCCCTCTGAGATCGCTTGTGTATTCCGAGAATGGAGTCGTGGCCCACTGCACTCCTACCTGATCGAAATCAGTGCGGAAGTTCTGGATCAAGAGGATCAGTTTACCGGCATGCCGTTGGTCGATGTCATTCTTGATAAAGCGGGTCAAAAGGGTACCGGTTTATGGACTGCCGTTAGTGCGCTTCAACTAGGGACTCCTGCACCAACGCTGACCAATGCAGTTTTTGCTCGCTCACTATCCACCCTTAAATCGATTCGCGTTGAAGCGTCTAAAGTTCTGCCTGGGCCAATGGACTACACCCTAGAAACGCCAAAAGAGCAGTTGATTGAACAGCTACATGATGCACTCTACTGTGCAAAAATTTGTGCCTACGCACAGGGTTATCATCTAATGCAGATGGCAGCAAAAGAGCAGGGTTGGGCGCTCGATTTATCCGCCATCTCAAGAATTTGGCGTGCCGGGTGTATTATTCGTGCAGCGTTTCTTCAGCCGATCTCAGCAGCCTTTCAGCGTAATAAGGATCTGCCCAGCCTGCTAATGGATCCGTTTTTCTCTGAAAAGCTGGCTAAACATCAGCATAATTGGCGCGCGATTGTGGCGCAATCTGCTCTAGCGGGTGTGCCTGCTGGGGCGATTAGTTCCGCCCTAGGTTACTACGACTCATTCCGAACCGAGGTGCTGCCTGCCAACCTACTGCAAGGTCAGCGAGACTATTTTGGTGCGCATACATTCGAGCGAACAGATCGTGATGATGGAAAATACCACGTGCGTTGGAGTGAGCCGGGTAGGCCGATGGAGAAGGTGTAAATACCTACTCCCCAGGTTGAGGGCCTTCGTAGCCCTCGACAACCACTAGATCAGCAATGCCTGCATGTTCACGTAGCGCTTTAGCATTTTGGTAGCCAGAGGAGTGGTAGCAATTCAACGCCTGTTGGTAACTCGGGAACTCAATGATCACATGGCGTGATCGTACGCTCCCTTCAACCTGTTGGTTATCGCCTGCACGGACTAAAAATTTAGCCCCATACTGTTTAAATGGCTCAGTATTAGCGGCCTGATAGAGTTTGTAACCCTCTGGGTCTGAGATATCGACATGAGCCATCCAGTAACCTTTAGCCATGGTGTTTTACCCTTTTGAATTTAATGATAACTAGACTAACCTCAGAACAGTCACTGCTCAAGATGCTGTATTTAGGCTGGGTTGATATCCTTCTTAAAACGTCTAGTGTTGATAAAGGTTAGGATTAGAATAGCCGTTGCAACGCCTAGCATCGGCCATTCAGCATTCAACAGATGAGTGGCCATGGCACCTATCATCACGCAGTTGAGCCCTACTGATGTGATGAATCGAAGCCGCTTAACCCAAATAACTAAGCCTCCGATCACTTCGACGACACCGGTGAAATACATAAACCAGAGCGGGTAACCCCAGCGATCAAAAGCTTCTAATTCAAACTCCAGACCCAGCAGCTTAGCACTGCCTGATGCAACGAAGATGAGGGTGATTAACGGGGTGATTATCTTATCCATCTGTTTCCCTTTAGGTGGGTGAGTATGGATTAAGTGTAGTTGAGGATTTTGGGTGTGGGGCGGGAGTGATTCTGGGTGGTCTTTTAAAAAGATCGAATTGTGGCGGGATTGATTCAGACCATCCTGGCCTTCACCCCTTTGGGGCAACACTTTGTGTTGTCCAAAACTACATCCTTGATGTTTAGTGATTCGGGTAAGCCGATTATGGCTTTAAAGCAAGTGACGGGTTGGACTTGGGCCATCCTTGGCCCTCGGCACTTTGTGCCTGACTGAAGTCAGCCCAAAATTGCTCTCCTGCAATTTTGTCGAACCCTGCGGGTTCTCAACCCGCTCAAACAATACAAACAAAAAGACCACCGCTAGGGTGGTCTTTTTATTTGTATATGGTGGAGGTGGCGGGTTTCGAACCCGCGTCCGTCAATCCTCTGCCTCAAGCTCTACATGCATAGACATCTCTATTGAGTTAACCCGTCACGAGCCGAGAGTCAGGCTGTTATGGGCGAGCCTTTTTGAGTTTTAACCCTTTGCCTTAAGGCGAAGTCTCCGGGCGATTCTATCTCATATGACACTGCCGAAACTCTGAGTTATAGACACCTTAGAGGGCAGCGCTAGCAGGCTTAGGCTGCTAGAGCGTAGTTATCGTCGTTTGCAACTATAACTGTGTGATGAGGGATTTACGAGAATCATCACATTCTCGACATGCACCTAAGGGTTCGCAATCGGCGTCGAATCCAAGTCACCCCCAGAACTGGCCAGTATAGCGTTTGCTATCTGGGTTACAAGAACTCTATTGGTTCTTGCTGAGAACACGCTGCTTTTCACGGTTCCAATCGCGCTCTTTTTCAGTCGCACGTTTGTCGTGAAGCTTCTTACCTTTTGCTAAACCGATCTCACACTTAATTTTGCTCTCTTTCCAGTAGAGGCTCAGTGCAACACAGGTGAAACCTTTGGCTTCGACTGCACCGGCTAGGCGGTTCAGTTCTGTGCGGTTTAGAAGCAGTTTGCGTGGTCTAACCGGATCTGCAACAACGTGTGTGCAGGCGGTTTTTAATGGCGAGAAGTGGGCACCTAATAGCCAAGCTTCACCGTTTTTAAAATCGATGTAAGACTCAACCAGTTGTGCGCGGCCTTCGCGTAGGCTTTTGACTTCCCACCCGGTCAGCACGAGGCCAGCTTCGAATTTATTTTCGATGCTGTACTCGAATCGTGCACGTTTATTTTGGCAGATGGTGTTTCCGCCAGGAGCTTTCTTCTTTTTTGCCATGCGGCGGATTATATAGAGCTGTTGTAAGCAAAGGAAGGAATCCTCTTGTTCAAAGCGTATATAAACTGGACAATAAGCAGCTTGTAACTGTTATTTGAGATTTGCCTACCGTTATGACGGTCGTAAATAGAACCGCCCTTGTACTGCACACCGCTGAGCAGATGTTTGATCTGATCAACGATGTGCGTCGCTACCCAGAGTTCCTACCTTGGTGCTCTGGCACGGAAGTGATCGCTGAGAGTGAAGAGATGCTCGAAGCGACACTGAAGCTCGCTAAAGGGGGGCTTAGTTATGATTTTACGACGCGTAATCGTCTGGTCCGTCCCGCTTCAATGATCATTGGTTTGGTTAATGGCCCCTTTAAAAGTCTTGAGGGGGTTTGGACGTTCACTGAGTTGTCAGATGAAGCTTCTAAGGTGGAACTCAATCTCAGTTTCGAGTTTGAGGGCAAGCTAACTGGAATGGCGATGTCTAAAGTGTTTAATAGTGTCGCGACAACTTTGGTGGATGCCTTTGTGTCGCGCGCTGATCAAATTTACGGATGAGGTGATCAGTGATTAACGTTGAAGTGGCCTATGCTCTGCCGACTGAGCAGAAGATCATTGCTCTGCAAGTAGAAGAGGGTACAACGGCATATGATGCGGTTGTTCGCTCGCGCATTGCTGAGCTGTATAAACAGATCGATATCAACAGTGACCCAATGGGTATCTTCAGTCGTGCGATCAAGGACCCTAAAGCAGAGGTCTTGCGTGACGGTGATAGAGTAGAGATCTACCGCCCGTTAATTGCTGACCCTAAAGAGGTTCGCGCTCGTCGAGCAGCCGAAGCTAAAGCCAAAAAAGCCAACTCGTAAGTTGGCTTTTTTGTATTCGTTGAGCTCTGCGTTACTGAGGTTTCAGATCGCCTTCCAAACGCACCAGCTTGTCGTTTTCAAAGTAGACGCGAAACTGACGTAGCTCGACCACTTCATCCTCTTGTACCAACTGGAAGACATAGTCCCATCGGTTCTGGTTGAAGGTATCCGTTAACAGGGGTGTTCCTAGCACATAGCGAACTTGGCTCGGCGTCATTCCAGGGCGAAGCTGATCTACCATCTCTTGTGTCACCTGGTTGCCTTGCGGAACATCCATTTTGTACACGCCTGGAAAGGTTGTACAGCCGGTCACGAGAGTAGCAAGAAAGGCAGAGATGATGAGCTTGCGCATGTTCAGGTTGTTCCTGTTACTGTTCAAAGTGGCATTAGTTTACACGCCACTGTTTGAATCGACCAGTCTATAGCGCGCTGGTCAGCATCTCTTTAGCGTGCTCAAGGGTGGTATCAGTCATCTCAAGTCCACCCAGCATTCGAGCGATCTCATTAATGCGCTGATTTTCGGTGAGTGGTGTGATTTTGGTCTCAACCGAACCGGTGTCTGCGCCTTTGCTGACAAACAGGTGTTGGGTTCCTTGTGAAGCCACCTGAGGTTGGTGTGTGACACATAGAATCTGTGCTCGTTCACTCAAATGACGTAACAGTCGGCCAACGACTTCGGCAATGCCTCCGCCAATACCGACATCGACTTCGTCAAAAATGAGTGTCGGGGTGTCAGTCGTCTTAGCCGTTACAACTTGAATCGCAAGGCTAATTCGTGACAGTTCACCACCCGAGGCAATTTTGGCCAGCGGTTTTGCGGTTTGGCCCTGATTGGTATTGATCAGGAACTCAATCTCTTCCAAGCCCTGAGCCGTAATGTATTTAGGATCGATATCACTCAAACTGGCTGTGAAACGCGCGCTGTTCATGCCCAGCATGGCAAGTTGTTCATTCACCTCTTTATCAAGCTGTTTGGCTGCTTTGCTGCGTAGTTTGCTGAGTTGGCGAGCTTTCTCAATCAATGCGGCATTAGCCGTAGCAACCTCGGATTCGAGTTGCTCTAAGTTCTCATCGACATGAGCCAAAGAGTCGAGTTCAGTATTTAGTTGGTCTTTTAATTCCGGTAACTGCTCTGGCGCAATGCGGTGTTTCCTGGCTAGATCGTAGATGCTGGTTAAGCGATCTTCCACCTCTTGTAAGCGCTCAGGGTCCAACTCAACTCGTTGAACAAAATGGCTCAACTCGCGTTCGGCCTCTTCCACTTGAATCAGAGCAGCGTTTAGCATCTCGGCGGTCTGCAGCAGTGCAGGTGAGTCCGCTTCGATGTCACTGAGTAGATGCAGTGCTTGGTTGAGTACCGCTGTGGCGTTGCTCTCTTCACCCTCGCTAAGAAGCATCTGGATCTGTTGGCCACTGTTAAGTATTGCACCTGCGTTGGAGAGTATCCTCTGCTCCTCTTCTAAGGCTTGCACTTCGCCTGTTTGAGGGTCTAAACGGTTGAGCTCTTCCGTTTGATAGCTCAACAGTTGCAGTTGCGCATTCGCCTCTTCACTCATGTCTTGAAGGCGTTTCAACTCGCTCTGCTTTGATTGCCACTGGGTAAAGAGTTTGCGTACTTCCAGTGCTGTCTCATTGGCTTTGGCGTAGTTGTCTAGCAGGGTGCGGTGAAAATCACGCTTTAATAGGCGTTGGTGTTCGTGCTGGCCGTGTATATCGACAAGCAGCTCACCCAGCTCTTTGACGCGGTTCAGTGGGCAGGGGTGGCCATTGATATAGCTACGGCTGCGACCGTCGGCACTCAGTGTACGGCGTAAAATACACTCGTTAATCTCTTCCGACTCTAGCTCATTCGCCTCTAACCAGCGTTTCGCTTCGGGTAGTGCGTGTATATCGAACGCGGCGCTAATCTCAGCTCGTTTCGCCCCTTCTCGAACCGAGTCGGCTTCTGCACGTTTGCCTAAGGCTAATCCCAGTGCATCAAGCATGATCGATTTGCCGGCACCGGTCTCACCGCTGACGACGGTCATGCCCGATTTTAGTTCTAGGTCGAGTGTCGAGACGATCGCAAAGTTTCGAATGCTGAGTAGCGTTAACATGGCTCAATACCTGTTTAGATATACAGTTACTGTGTTTTTAACCAATATTTGTGGATTAGGCAATAGAAAAGTGCAGCCTTAGGTCAAAAAAGCGCGCGGAAGGGTTGAATTTCAGTTGGCCGATACCACATAGGAGACAAGATTGAATGATTCTGGAGATAATACCATGGCGAATGAAGATCAGACACACCAAGATCAGGTTGAAGAGAGTCAAGTCGACGAGACGGCTGAAGAGAATCTTGTAGAGCCTGAAGTGGTTGAGACGAAAGAGCTAACCGTTGAATCCCTTCAAGAAGAGCTAGCCGCGGCGAATGCGACGATTGCTGAGCTGCAAAAACAGCTGGCAGAGCTTGAACCTCGTGCCCAAGCGGAGATCGCTAACCAGCGCCGTCGTGCTGAGGTTGAGGTGGATAAAGCGCGTAAGTTCGCTGTTGAAAAATTTGCCGAAGAGCTATTGCCGGTCATCGACAGTCTAGAGCG
This sequence comes from Marinobacterium sp. xm-m-312, assembly GCF_013283295.1. Taxonomy (NCBI): domain Bacteria; kingdom Pseudomonadati; phylum Pseudomonadota; class Gammaproteobacteria; order Oceanospirillales; family Oceanospirillaceae; genus Marinobacterium; species Marinobacterium sp. xm-m-312. The sequence continues at coordinate 187,496 of NZ_WBYS01000005.1, forward strand.
CGCTATTGAAGCGAGCCAGGTTGAAGATGAGGTGGTTAAACCGCTTCGTGAAGGCGTTGAGATGACGCACAAAATGTTCATCGATGGCGTTGCTAAATTCAATCTAGAAGTGATCAACCCAGAGGGTGAGGCGTTCAACCCAGAGCACCATCAAGCGATGTCGATGGTTGAAGCGGAAGGTGCAGCACCAAACTCTGTTATTGCGGTGATGCAGAAGGGCTACCTACTTAATGGTCGCTTAGTTCGTCCTGCGATGGTGATGGTCGCTAAAGGTTAAGACCTTTTTATAAACCAGACTTGATATTTGAAAGACCACACCCATATAGGGGTTAAGGTAAAACAGTTTTAAGCACCCAACGCGGTGTCATTAGGAGATTTAAACATGGGTAAAATCATCGGTATTGACCTAGGTACTACCAACTCGTGTGTAGCAGTACTTGAAGGCGATAAAACTAAAGTTATTGAGAACGCTGAAGGCGATCGCACCACTCCGTCGATCATTGCCTACTCAGCAGAAGGCGAAACTCTGGTTGGTCAGTCGGCGAAACGTCAGGCAGTTACTAACCCAGACAACACTCTATTTGCGATCAAGCGTCTAATCGGTCGTCGTTTTGAAGACGATGTTGTACAGAAAGACATCAAAATGGTGCCTTACAACATCGCTAAAGCGGACAATGGCGATGCGTGGGTTGAGGTAAAAGGCGAGAAGCTAGCACCGCCTCAGATCTCTGCAGAAGTTCTTAAGAAGATGAAGAAGACTGCTGAAGATTACCTAGGCGAATCGGTAACGGAAGCGGTTATCACGGTTCCTGCTTACTTCAACGACTCTCAGCGTCAAGCAACAAAAGATGCGGGTCGTATCGCAGGCTTAGAAGTTAAACGTATCATCAACGAGCCAACCGCTGCAGCTCTTGCGTATGGCATGGATAAAGCTGCCGGCGATCGCACGATCGCAGTGTACGACCTAGGTGGTGGTACTTTCGATATCTCGATCATCGAAATTGCAGACGTTGATGGCGAGCACCAGTTTGAAGTACTTGCAACCAACGGTGATACATTCCTAGGTGGTGAAGACTTCGACCTTGCGGTTATCAACTACCTAGCAGACGAGTTCAAGAAAGAGTCTGGCATCGATCTACATAACGATCCGCTAGCGCTACAGCGTCTAAAAGAGGCGGGTGAGAAAGCGAAAGTTGAGCTATCATCGGCACAGTCTACTGACGTTAACCTGCCATACATCACAGCGGATGCAACAGGTCCTAAGCACTTGAACGTTAAACTGTCTCGTTCGAAGCTAGAGTCACTGGTTGAAGATCTTGTACAACGTTCACTTGAGCCATGTCGCATTGCACTGCAAGATGCTGGCCTATCCGCTTCTGAAATCGACGACGTTATCCTCGTCGGTGGTCAGACTCGTATGCCAATGGTGCAGGCGAAAGTGGCTGAGTTCTTCGGTAAAGAGCCACGTAAAGACGTTAACCCAGACGAAGCGGTAGCGATGGGTGCTGCGCTTCAGGGTGCGGTACTGTCAGGTGATGTGAAAGACGTTCTTCTACTGGACGTAACACCACTGACTCTAGGTATCGAAACCATGGGTGGCGTTGCTACACCATTGATCGACAAGAACACGACGATCCCTACGCGTAAGTCTCAGACCTTCTCGACAGCGGAAGACAACCAGACAGCGGTAACCATTCACGTTGTTCAGGGTGAGCGTAAGCAAGCGACTCAGAACAAGTCGCTGGGCCGTTTCGACCTTGCGGATATCCCACCAGCACCACGTGGCATGCCACAGATCGAAGTAACCTTCGATATCGATGCTAACGGTATCCTAAACGTCTCTGCTAAAGACCAGGCGACTGGCAAAGAGCAGTCGATCGTTATTAAAGCCTCTTCTGGTCTAAGCGATGACGAAGTCGAGAAGATGGTTCAGGATGCCGAAGCGCACGCTGAAGAAGATAAGAAGTTTGAAGAGCTAACGGCAGCTCGTAACCAAGGTGATGCCATGGTTCACACAGCACGTAAGACGCTAGAAGATGCGGGTGATAAGGCTTCTGATGAAGAGAAATCGAACATCGAAGCAGCCATCACTGCACTTGAAGAGGCGTTGAAAGGCTCTGACACTGCAGAGATCACAGCAAAAACTGAAGCGCTAACAGAAGCGGTTTCGGGTGTTGCTCAGAAGATGTATGCAGAGGCTGCACAACAAGCAGAAGCTGGCCAAGGCGCTGAAGCGGAAGCAGCTCGCGATGCAGGCGATGACGTTGTTGATGCTGAGTTTGAAGAAGTCAAAGACGACAAGAAGTAAGCTTAGCAAGCAATAACGAGAGTTAAGACTCTCACAAAATCGTGTGTCAGCGCGGGGGTCTTTACTCCCGCGTTGTCATATTCACGATAGCGTAATTACAGGTTTACACGCAGTATGAGCAAGCAAGATTATTATGAACTCTTAGGTGTCTCTCGTGATGCATCTGACCGTGACATCAAAAAGGCTTACCGTCGCTTAGCGATGAAGTATCACCCTGACCGCAACCCGGATGACGAGGCGGCTGAACTCAAGTTTAAAGAGATCAGCGAAGCGTACGAAGTACTGTCGGATGCGCAGAAGAAAGCGGCCTACGATCAGTATGGTCATGCTGGGTTGGGTGGCCAAGGTGGTATGGGCGGCGGCTTTGAAGGTGGCTTCTCAGATATCTTTGGCGATGTCTTTGGCGACATGTTCGGTGGCGGCGGTGGTCGTGGTCGCGGTCGTTCCAGCGTGCGTCGCGGTGCCGATCTGCGTTACAACCTCGATTTGAGTCTTGAAGAGGCCGTTCGCGGTTGTGAAAAGACGCTAAAAGTTCCAACCTACGTCTCTTGTGAAACCTGTGATGGTAGCGGTGCTAAGAAGGGTACTACGGCTAAGACCTGTGGTACCTGTGGTGGTGCCGGTCAGGTCCGTATGCAGCAAGGTTTCTTTGCGGTTCAGCAGACCTGTCCAACCTGTCATGGCGAAGGCAAAGTGATCTCTGATCCTTGTAATGTCTGTCATGGCCAGGGTCGCACGCAGAAGACCAAGACGTTGGAAGTTAAGATTCCAGCGGGTGTTGATACTGGTGATCGTATTCGTCTTTCAGGCGAGGGCGAAGCGGGAGCACACGGTGGCCCTTCAGGCGATCTCTATGTTCAGGTGAGTGTTAAAGATCACCCGATTTTTGAACGCGACGGTGCTAATCTCTACTGTGAAGTACCGATCAGCTTTGTCGATGCCGCGTTGGGTGGTGAACTAAACGTGCCAACACTGGATGGTCAGGTTAAACTGAAGATCCCGGCAGAGACACAGACGGGTAAGATGTTCCGTCTGCGTGGCAAGGGTGTCAAGCCGGTGCGTGGTGGCGCCTTGGGTGATTTGATGGTTCGTGCGGTTGTTGAAACCCCAGTCAGCCTCACTTCACGTCAGAAAGAGTTGCTAGAAGAGTTCCGTGACTCTACGGAAGAGCACCAGAAACATGGACCGAAGAAGCACGGCTTCTTTGATTCAGTCAAAAAATTCTTTGAGGATATGACCTAAATTATGGGTGATCAGGCGGTTGCAGAGGTATGGCAAGCACTTCAGAGTGAGGCGAGTACATTAAGTGCTAACGAGCCGCTTCTGTTGAGCTTCTACCATACAACGATAAACAGCCATCCAACCTTGCGTTCGGCACTCTCTTATCTGTTGGCTGAAAAGCTGTCGGATGATGTGGTGCCGGCCGTGGCGATGCGTGAGATCTTTGAGGTCGCTTATGAAGCGGACCCTACACTGATCGAAGCCGCCTGTGCCGATCTCCTTGCCGTCTACACGCGTGACCCTGCAATCCGTGACTACAGCACGGTGCTGTTGTACTTAAAAGGGTATCACGCGCTTCAGTCTTATCGAGTGGCTAACTATATGTGGCGTCAAGGACGTCAATCCTTGGCAAACTATCTTCAGAGTCGTATGAGCTCGACCCTGCAGGTTGATATTCACCCCGCTGCCAAAATCGGTCAGGGTGTGATGTTTGACCACGCGACCGGCATTGTTATCGGTGAGACCTGTGTTATCGAAAATGATGTCTCGATACTGCAATCGGTGACCCTAGGGGGTACCGGTAAGGAGTCGGGTGATCGACATCCGAAAATCCGCGCTGGGGTTTTGATTGGCGCCGGTGCTAAGATTCTTGGCAACATCGAAGTCGGTCAGGGTGCCAAAGTAGGTGCAGGCAGCGTGGTTTTGGAGCCTGTTGAGGCGCATACGACGGTAGCGGGTGTCCCTGCCAAAGTGGTGGGTTGCCTAATGAGTGATATGCCAGCCTTGGATATGGACCAAGGGCTGAGTGTCACTGACGAATAGATTTTTAGTTAAGGAAAAAGAGATGACACGTATTGCCATCACGGGTGCCGCAGGGCGCATGGGTAAAACATTGATCGAAGCTGTCGACGCGGCAGAGGGTGTAACCCTAGGCGCAGCCATTGTGCTTCCTGATAGTTCGTTGATCGGTGCCGATGCAGGTGAGTTGGCAGGCGTGGGTCGTCTGGGTGTCGCAATTACTGGCTCGCTGGAGTCTGTGACAGACGATTTTGATGTATTGATCGACTTTACTAGCCCAGAGTCGACCCTTGCTAATCTTGAGATCTGTAAAGCGGCCGGTAAGTCGATGGTGATTGGTACGACGGGGCTAACTGAGCCACAGAAAGCGAAGTTGGCAGAGGGCGGTGAGACTATCTCAATTGTCTTTGCGCCGAACATGTCTGTTGGCGTAAACCTCTGTTTCAAACTGCTTGAAGTGGCTGCCAAGGCTTTGGGTGATGATGGTGGATACGACATCGAAGTGATCGAAGCACACCACCGTCATAAGGTGGATGCGCCATCAGGCACAGCATTGCGTATGGGTGAAGTGGTTGCCGATGCGCTGGGACGTGATCTGAAAGAGTGTGCGGTCTATGGTCGTGAAGGTCAGACCGGTGCGCGCCCTGAAAAAGAGATCGGTTTCGAGACCATTCGTGCTGGTGATGTGGTTGGTGATCACACTGTACTCTTTGCCACAGAGGGTGAGCGAATCGAAATTACCCACAAAGCGTCTAGCCGTATGACCTTTGCAAAAGGCGCTGTACGAGCAGCAGGTTGGTTGTCAGGCAAGGGTGCAGGTTTGTTCGATATGCAGGATGTTTTAGAGCTTCGTTAAGCCCGCTCCAGAGAGTTGAGGACTGTACTTTTCCTACCGCTCTCTGATAATATTTATCTGTTGTTGTTCCTTTTATGGGCCCGTGTCGAGTTACTCGCACGGGCCCTGTTTTATTCAGGGCGAAAAAAAGCCAGCTACATGAGCTGGCTTTTTTGTGTCTGTATCAATGGGCTTGTTAAACCTTTTGATTCTCTACAGATTCTGACTCTGTTTCAGAAGAGTCGACCAGTACTTCCGCCAAGCTTGAGCGAGATAGCTCACCTTGCAGCTGGCCCTCCTCATCCACAACAGGGATTGGGTGATCCGCTTCAAGCGTCTCCGGGATAACCGTTTCAAGTACTGCATCAGAGGTGATGGTCGTTGTCTCGGTTAGATCGGCTTCTTCCCAAGTGGAATCTGCATTACCGCCCTTAGCTTCCTCTTCAAGCCATTCTTGAGTGACGGTGCCTTGGTAGCTACCTGAATCGTCCACCACGTGACCGTAATCGTAAGCGCCTCTCTTCATCTCTTTCAGCGCTTCACCGATGGTTTCAGCTGTAATACGGTGTTCCGGCTCCTTCATAACAGTCTCTACCGTCAATGCGCGGGCACGGTTCACATCCTTAACGAACGCTTCTACGTATTCATCGGCAGGGTTAAGTAGAATCTCTTCTGGCTCACCTTGCTGGACCAGCAGGCCATCTTTAAGAATCGCGATACGATCACCTAGGCGTAGTGCTTCGTCCAAATCGTGCGTGATGAAGATGATGGTCTTATTGAGCTTGTGTTGCAGTTCAATCAGTTGATCCTGCATCTCTGAACGGATCAGAGGATCCAGTGCCGAGAAGGCTTCATCCATCAAGAGGATTTCAGCATCAGTACAGAGTGCGCGAGCAAGACCAACACGCTGTTGCTGACCACCCGATAGCTGGTTTGGGTACTGCTCTTCATAGCCTTTCAGACCAACCGTCTCTAACCACTCAACCGCTTTCTGCTCACGAACTGACTTGTCGACACCTTGGATTTTAAGCCCGTATGCGACGTTATCGAGTACTGTGTAGTGAGGCATCAAACCGAAGCGTTGAAACACCATCGACATCTTGTGACGACGGAACTGTTCAAGCTCCTTAGTGTTGAGTTTCATGACGTCGGTGCCTTCAACAATGATCTCACCCGCAGTCGGTTCAATTAGGCGGTTGAAGTGGCGAATCAGTGTTGATTTGCCTGAGCCGGATAGGCCCATGATGACAAAGATCTCACCGCGTTTGATTTCGAGATCGATCTCTTTAAGACCGACGGTGTGGCCAGTTTCCGCTAGGATCTCATCCTTGCTTTTACCCGCTTTAACCATCGGCATAACGCTTTCTGGTTTGTCGCCAAAGACTTTGTAAAGATCTTTAACCTGAATCAATACGTCTGAATTACTCATGGCCACCTCCTAGGTGCGCCTGAGTGCGCTTTCCGTATGCCTGTGAAACGCGGTCAAAGATGATCGCAAGTACAACGATGGCTAAACCATTCAGAAGACCGATGGTGAAGTATTGGTTGGTGATCGATTTAAGTACCGGTTGCCCAAGGCCTTTTACACCGATCATAGAGGCAATAACGACCATGGCGAGCGCCATCATGATGGTCTGGTTGATGCCCGCCATAATTGTCGGCATCGCCAACGGCAGCTGAACACCTAAAAGACGCTGACGTGGGTTAGCACCATAGGCCGTCGCTGCTTCAAGTACCTCTTTATCAACCAGGCGAATACCCAAATTGGTTAAGCGAATTACAGGCGGGATAGCATAGATCACTACCGCGATCACGCCAGGGATACGGCCAATACCCAGAAGCATAACGACCGGGATCAGGTAGACGAAGGCTGGCATGGTCTGCATGATATCGAGCATCGGAGTGACAGTGGATTGCACGCGGTTAGATCGCGCCATGGCAATGCCGATTGGGATACCCAATACAATAGAGATCAGTGTGCAGACGGTGATGATACTCATGGTCCGCATGGTGTCGTCCCACATGCCAAAGTAGCCAACCACAACCAGGGATACAGCAACGCCGATCGTCAGTTTAGCTGAGCGACTTGCAGCATAGGCAAGACCAGCAATGACACCCAGAACCAACCACCAAGGGCTGTTGAGTAGGAGTTTTTCAAACCAGATTAAGAAGGTAAGAAGCGGATCAAAAAATGCTTCGATAGAGTCGCCATATTCACGTGAAAAGTCACGATATGCACCGTCCATCGTTTTGCGAAGCTGCAGTAGTGAGCTTCGGTCCATCTCAGGAATATCCGTTAACCAGGATTTCTCTGCCATAGATACCTCTTGTTATTACACAGAAACGCCTCGCTTTTATTCAAAGCGAGGCGTGAGTATAACGCAGTTGTTAAGGATTAAAGAGCGCCTTCAACCTTAGCCGCTTGATCAGCTGTTAGCCAGGCTTTCCAGATGTCTGCGTGCTCGGTTAGGAAGTACTCAGCTGCGTACTCACCATCTGCTTGGTTCTCATCCATCCACGCTAGAAGGCTGTTAAGCTGTGGGTTTGTGAAAGAACGGTTAGCTAGGTACTTAGCTGCTGCTGGAGCGCGATTAGAGAACTCAGCAGTTGTGTATGTGTAGACAGGTGATTCAGGGTACATAGACGGTTTTGGATCCTGACAGTCTGCTTTGTAGATACAGTCGATGAAGTGCTGCTCATCAACACCTGAACCGAAGTCCACTTTAACCATCTCGTACTTACCAAGAATCGCTGTTGGTGCCCAGTAGTAACCGAACCAACCTTGACCGCGCTCGTATGCACGTGCAATCGAACCGTCTAGGCCTGCTGCAGAACCTGGATCAACCAGTTCAAAGTTAGCATCGTCTAGGTTAAGTGCTTTGTGAAGGTTGCCTGCAGTGATCTGACAGCCCCAACCAGAAGGACAGCCTACGAAACCTGCTTTTGAATCATCTTCTGGGTGTGGGAACAGTGCTGCGTTTGCTTTGATACCCTCGATTGTTGCAAGGCTTGGATCCTTCTCAACCATGTATTTAGGTACCCAGAAGCCCTCTTCACCACCATCGCTGAACACTTTACCAGCAACGGATAGTTTGCCTTCTGCTACCGCTTTCTCTAGACCCTCTTTGAAAGAGTTAGTCCAAAGCTCAGGTGCAATGTCTGGCTGCTGTTTCTCAATCATTGACGTTGAAGTCGGAACGGTGTCGCCAGGCACGACTTCAGCATTACAGCCAAATGCATGCTCTAGGATGAAGCGGTCAACGTTGGCGATAAAGGTTGCTGATGCCCAGTTCATGTCGGCAATCTGAACGTCACCACAAGACGCGTGTGAACCTGCAAATGCAGTTGAGCTAGCGGCTAGCAGTGATGCAGCAAGTATCTGTTTTTTCATGTGTCTGTTCCCATTCGTTTTCAGTTTCTTATTAGGCTATTAACCTCTCGTGACAAACATCCTAACAGGTCTAATCATTAGAGTTCAAATAATTATAGTTGTAATTATTTAAATAGTGATTGATGATGAAAAGGGGATGGGCTATAAATGCGCCCGCTCAGCAGGTTGTTAATCGTGCTACTTATCTCAATGACAGGCTTTACATGACAGACATTCAGCAATCACAAGATGTACTCATTGCTCTACGTAAGATTATTCGTGCGACGGATATTCAATCAAAGCGTATTGCGAAGAGCTGTGGCCTCACCATTCCGCAGGTAATGGTGTTGCGTGCAATTGGGGATCTGGGTGATGTGACTGTTAAGACGCTGTCGGAAAGCGTTTCACTGAGTCAGGCGACGGTAACGACTATTTTAAACCGCCTAGAGCAGCGCGGTTTAGCGGTGCGTGTTCGTTCAGTGACCGATAAGCGTAAAGTAAATGCGCGTCTGACCGAAGAGGGTGCTTCTACCCTGGGTTCCGTTCCACCACTTCTGCATGAGCGTTTTGAAGAGCGCTTTTCTAAGTTATCTGAAGCGAAGCGATTCCAGGTCGTTAATACCCTGCAGGATCTTGCTCAGATGATGGATGCTGAGGCGATCGACGCTTCGCCGCTTCTCGATTTGGCGGCGACGGCGAATCAGTAGTCGAGCTGAAGCTTTATCTCTAAGGATTCCGCGATTGATTCAATATTCTGGTTAACCCAGTCTGGATCAATACAGCCCCACTGATCAATGCGGTAGACGCCCTGGTTATTCAAAGCCCCTTCAGTTTGTTGAAATGAACACTCGATCGACAGATCATCCAGATCTTTAATGGCATCCTGCAGTGTCCGTCTTGGCATGCCCGTGAGTTTCTGTAGGTGGGTGAGGTTGCCTGGGTGCTGATCAATGCACCAAGCGATCAGCAGTTTGCGTTGGAAAGCTTTGGCCGCTTTGCTCTCTTTTAGCACTGACATTAAATATGAATCTCATGTTGGGTGGTCGATGCATTGTTCTGCTCGTTGTGGCGATCGATACTGATTCTGTGGAAGTTAAACGGCCCGCCAGCGTTTCTCTCTTTAAAGAACAGACGCAGTGCGTTGCTGACCGTGGGGAAGGCGATCTCATCCCAAGGGATCTCATCTTCGCTGAACAGTGCGACCTCATTGGATTCTGACGTCGTTGAAAAGCTTGGGGTGCGCATCTTGGCTAGGAAGAAGAGCTGCAGCTGATTCACATGCACAATGGAGGTGTGGGTGTAGAGCGATATGATATCGACTTCCGCTTCAGCCTCTTCCCAAGTCTCACGCATGGCGCCCTGTTCAGTGGTTTCACCATTCTCCATAAAGCCTGCCGGTAGGGTCCAATAGTTTTTGCGTGGTTCGATGTTGCGACGACACATCAATACTTTCTCTTCCCAGATGGGTAGGCAGCCGGCGATGATTTTGGGGTTGGAGTAGAAGATCGTCTCGCAGTTGGGGCAGACGTGTCTGGGAAGGTGGTCACCCTCTGGAATGGTCCATTCAACAGGTGTGGCGCACTCGCTGCAGAACTTCATCGAATCTCCTATCTTTTGCGTAGCTTTCTTCTATTCGGTGTATGATTAAACTAATGATTTCGAAAATAGAGCAAACCCTGACTCACTACAAGCCTTGGCAGCTATCTGACCACTATTCGTCTGATCGGCAGGCGGGTGTGATGATGTTAATCACCGATCTGGCCATACCAGAGGTGATACTGACCTTGCGACACAGCAAGCTGTCGAGTCATGCCGGTGAGGTGGCTTTTCCAGGTGGTCGCAGAGATCCCGAGGATCAGGATATTCTTGCTACGGCTTTGCGTGAGACCCATGAAGAGCTAGGTATTGAGCCTTCACAAGTTAGGCCCTTGGGGGCTTTAAGTGATGTGCTCTCTAAGCATCGCCTCAAAGTGGTTCCCTGGGTTGGTGTTGTGCCGCATACGGTTGTCGAGCAACCTAATCCCGATGAGATCGAAGCTGTTTTTCGAGTACCGTTGAGCTTCTTTATGGAGCCGGGCCGTGCGCGATTTGATCAGTTCATGGATCTATCCGGTAAGACTCGATATGCACCAGCATGGGATTATCAAGGCTATGAGATCTGGGGGCTAACCGCCTGGGTCATTGCTGAGCTATTAAACAGTGCCTTTGATGCACAGATTCAAACCAGACCGAGGCCAGAGCGAACATAATGGATTCAGAAAAACCGATTCCCAATCCTTGCATGGGCGTGTGCGCTCTCGATGAGGACGATCTCTGTATTGCCTGTCGTCGTTCAGGTCTAGAGATCGCCTATTGGAGTACCTACTCCAACGAGAAAAAACGTGAAGTCTGGGCGTTGATTCGAGAGCGGGAGGCTACTCCTCCTCGTCACTCTCGATCTCGAGACGCTGGACACGAACCGTCTTAATCAGGTTGTCACTGATTTGTAGCGTCTCTAAACGGTACTCATTCAGTTCGATACAGACGTTAGCGTCGGGAATGGATTCGAGCTGCTCCGTGATCAAACCGTTAAGCGTTTTTGGCCCTTCGGTCGAAAGCTCCCAATTCAGTGCTTTATTGATCTCACGAATGTAAGCCGAGCCATCGATAAAGTAGCTGCCATCTTCCTGTTGGTGGATGTCTTCATGGATATCCGATTGATCGTTAGAGAGTTCTCCGACGATCTCTTCTAAGATATCTTCCAGGGTGACAATGCCTTGTACATCACCGTACTCATCAACGACGACGCCGATGCGGCGGCTCTCTTTCTGAAAGTTAAGGAGCTGTGTCTGCAGCGGTGTGCTCTCTGGAATAAAGTAGGCCTCATGAACCACCGCCATAATAGCGGGTTTAGTGACTTTTCCCTGTTGAATCAACTGGGCCAGATTGCGCATGTGAAGTACGCCGACGATCTGATTGATGTCGCCACGGTATACCGGCAGGCGGGTATGTTTGGTCTTAGAGAGCTGCTCAAGAATCTGGTCCATCTCATGGTCCAGATCGATGCCCTCTACCTCGTTGCGTGGAATGATGATGTCATTAACGGTCACTTCACCAAGCTCCAGGACCCCAAGTAGCATCGATTGATTCGATTGAGGGATCAGAGCGCCTGACTCATTCACGATGGTACGTAACTCTTCGGTACTAAGATTGTGGGCATCTTCCCCGGTCGTCTTGATACCGAGTAGACGGAAAATTCCATTGGTAATGAGGTTGACGGCAAACACCAAGGGGTAAAACACTTTAAGTAGCAGTACTAAAACATAGGAGGCCGGAAAAGCCACCTTCTCTGGATACATGGCTGCCAGTGTCTTTGGTGTCACTTCCGCAAAAATCAGCACGACCAGCGTCAAGGCACCGGTCGCGATGGCGATACCTGCATCCCCCCAGATTCGAACCGCAATGACGGTCGCGATGGCTGATGCGAGAATGTTGACGAAGTTGTTGCCAATCAAAATCAGGCCGATCAGACGATCTGGGCGATCTAGCAGTTTGGCGGCTTTGCGTGCACCTAGGTGGTTATTCTTCGCTAAATGCTTCAAACGGTAGCGATTGAGCGACATCATGCCAGTTTCTGAACTAGAGAAAAATGCAGAACAGAGGATCAGGATAAACAGAAGAATTGAGAGCGAGCTTATCGACGCGTCTTCCAAGGGGAAATGCCTATATTGTTAACGGAAGCTCATTTTGTGTAGATGGGGCGTGGGTGTCAACCCAATTAAGCCCCAAGTATTAGCTCTAGAACGGCTTTTGAACCAAAGAAGCCGAGCATCAGCAGAACAAATCCGCTGAGTGTCCAGCGTAGAGCCGTGCGGCTTCGCCAACCAAACATCGCACGTCCTGTTAGCAGAATGGTGAAGACAACCCAAGCGCCAAGGGATAGCAGCGTTTTGTGAGCGAGGTGTTGTGCAAACAGATCATCGGTGTAGACGTAACCCGTTATCAACGCCAGCGTCAGTACCACCTGACCCGCAGTAATCAAATCAAACAGTAGGTTCTCCATCACCTGCAGTGGTGGCAGGGTATTCAGTAAGCCTCTGGTCTTATGGCTTTTCAGAGCATGCTCCTGCTTAGAGAGCAACAGAGCTTGCAGTGCGGCAAGCGTGAACAGGCTGTAGGAGATAATAGACAACAGAATGTGGCTTAGCAGTCCAGCGCTGTAGCTTGATTTGGTCCCTTCGCCAGGGAAAGCATAGGCCAGAGCCAGAGTGATGGCGGCCATTGGAAAGACCCACATAAACAGATTGTCGAGCTTATGACGTAGGCTACCCAATAGCAGAAGAACGACCACGGCGATCGAGATCATCGAGCCGGCAACAAAGAAGCTGAGATTTAAGCCAAATCCGCCCGAAATGATCTGTAAAGTCGCGATCAGTTGAAAAATGACGGCGATGAAACCAAAAGCCTGTATGCGGTTGCGCGGTCCGCCTTGTTGAGTCGCGAACTGCTTCATTTGCCACTGGCTGGCAATCAGATAGAGGCCAATGGCGGCAAGGGTAAATAGCGATAGCATCCAAAACTCCGGACTGTGTAAACCTAATTCCACAAGTGTGGCACAAATTGCTGGGATGCGAAATATACAGTCAGCCTGTCCCTGCGCTATACTACGGCGCAAATTTGGCGGGATATCTCGATATCGAAACGACCCATTAGACCCGCACAATGAGGAATAGAATGTTTGCAAATCTTCAAGAACGCTTAACTGGCACGCTTCGCTCCGTTACAGGACGCGCGAAACTGACCGAAGACAATATTAAGGATACGCTGCGTGAAGTACGTATGGCGCTTCTTGAGGCTGATGTTGCCCTGCCGGTGGTTAAAGAGTTTGTAAACGCGGTCAAAGAGCGTGCGGTTGGACAAGAAGTTTCTAAGAGCCTAAGTCCTGGTCAGGTTTTCGTTAAGATCGTTAACGAAGAGTTGGTTCGCGTGATGGGTGAAGCGAACGAGCAGCTTAACCTTGCGGCAACGCCACCTGCTGTGGTGATGATGGCCGGTCTGCAGGGTGCGGGTAAAACCACCTCGGTTGCAAAGCTGGCGCGTTTCCTCCGTGAGCGTGAAAAGAAGAAGGTGTTGGTCGTATCAGCTGACGTCTACCGTCCAGCAGCTATTCGTCAGCTAGAGACTCTGGCCGGCGAGGTGGATGTCGAGTTCTTCCCGTCGACTATTGAACAGAAGCCGATCGATATCGTTAATGGCGCGACGGCGCATGCAAAAATTCAGCACCATGATGTTGTCATTGTCGATACCGCGGGTCGTCTAGCGGTTGATGATGCCATGATGGCTGAGATTAAAGAGCTGCATGCAGCGGTTAATCCGGTCGAGACGCTGTTCGTCGTTGACTCTATGACGGGTCAAGATGCAGCGAATACTGCAAAAGCCTTTAATGAAGTCTTGCCTCTTACCGGTGTGATTCTGACTAAGACCGATGGTGATGCCCGTGGCGGTGCGGCTCTGTCGGTACGTCACATTACCGGCAAGCCTATTAAGTTCCTAGGTGTTGGTGAGAAGGTCGATGCCCTTGAGCCTTTCCACCCTGACCGTGTTGCTTCGCGTATTTTGGGTATGGGTGATGTGCTCTCCTTAATTGAGGAGGCTGAGCGCAAGATTGATAAGGATAAAGCGGAAAAGCTGGCGAAAAAGGTCAGCAAAGGTAAAGGCTTTGATCTAGAAGACTTCCGTGATCAGATCAATCAGATGAACAACATGGGCGGTATGATGTCGATGATGGAGAAGATGCCGGGTATGGGGCAGATGATCCAAGCGGCACAAACGGCTCAGGCTGAGCAGGGCATGAAGAAGTTTGCCGTGATCATCGACTCGATGACGGCTAAAGAGCGCCGCAACCCAGATATTATCAGCGGCTCGCGTAAACGTCGTATTGCAGCCGGTTCGGGTACCAACATCCAAGAGATCAACCGCCTGCTTAAACAGCACAAGCAGATGGCTAAGATGATGAAGAAGTTTGGTTCTAAATCGGGCATGGCGAAATTGGCGCGTGGTATGAAAGGGATGATGCCACCGGGTATGGGTGGTCCTGGTGGTTTCCCACGTATGTAATTGATCAAACTCTGATCAAAAAATAGCTTTTAATGGGCGCAGTATTCACGTAGAATCTGCGCCCTATTTAATTTGGCCTTCATCTGTCTGGGCAGTTTGCTGGGATTGGTGAAGAAACAACAATGATGGGCGATCTCAAAACCCATCCGCGAAATAAAGGGGTCCTTAATGGTCACTATTCGTTTGTCCCGTGGTGGCGCTAAAAAGCGTCCGTTCTATCACATTCATGTCGCAGACTCTCGTTTTGCGCGTGACAGCCGCTTTATTGAGCGTGTTGGTTTCTTCAATCCGGTTGCTCGCGGCCAGGAAGAGCGTCTACGTCTTGATCTAGAGCGCGTAGAGTACTGGGTTAGCAAGGGCGCTCAAATGAGCGAACGTGTTAGCACACTGGTTAAAGAAGCACGTAAAGCTAAGTAATTGATTAAGGCCTGATAGCAGTGGCAGAGATTGCAGCAGAGGACTACGTAGTTCTTGGACGCTTCAACTCACCTTTCGGTGTACAGGGTTGGATTAAAGTCTACTCATACACTGATTCGATGGAGAATATCCTCAGCTATCGCCCCTGGTTGGTAAAACAACAAGGTGAATGGGTACCGGTTAAGGTCACCAGCGCTAAAAAACAGGGTAAGGGTTTAATCGCAAAATTGGACTCTATAGATTCACCCGAAGCAGCCCGCCAATATTGTGAAGCGGAGATTGCAGTACCACGCTCGGTTCTACCAGTGTTGGATGACGGTGAGTACTACTGGAGTCAATTAGAGACATTATTGGTTTATACCGAATCCGGCGAATTGTTGGGTCGGGTAGATCACCTAATAGAGACCGGCGCAAATGATGTGTTGGTTGTTAAAGGTACAGACGAGAGCGTTGATCGTGAGACACGATTGATCCCATATGTACCGGATCAGGTGATCAAACAAATTGATTTAAACGCTGGAACAATGCGGGTCGATTGGGACCCAGAGTTCTAAGTTGTGTGGTTTGGGATCGTATCGCTGTTCCCTGAAATGCTTGAGGCGGTTAGCCGTTTTGGTGTTACAGGCAGAGCAGTTAAAAACGGACTGATCCAAGTCGAGAGTTGGAATCCAAGAGATTTTACTCACGACAAACATCGCACCGTCGATGATCGCCCCTTTGGTGGTGGTCCTGGGATGTTGATGAAGGTTCAGCCATTGAGAGATGCGATAGCGGCGGCGAAAGCGGCAGCACCCAGTCAGGCTAAAGTGATCTATCTGTCGCCACAAGGCAGACGCTTAGATCAACAAGGTGTGACAGAACTGGCCACGGCAGAGAGTTTGATCTTTGTCTGCGGTCGCTACGAAGGGGTTGATGAACGCCTGATCGAAGCGGAAGTGGATGAAGAGTGGTCACTCGGTGATTTTGTCCTGAGTGGTGGTGAGCTCCCAGCCATGGTGATGGTCGATGCGATATCAAGAATGGTGCCTGGTGTACTGGGTGACCAAGCCTCTGCTGAAGAGGACTCCTTCTCGGAAGGATTGCTTGATTGTCCACACTACACACGACCAGAACAGTTAGATGGCGTTGGCGTACCGTCGGTATTGATGAGTGGAAATCACGCAGAGATACGCAAATGGCGCCTAAAACAGCAATTAGGAAGGACCTATGAGCGTCGCCCTGATCTGCTAGAGAAGATCGATTTGGACCCAGAACAGCAAACGTTGTTAAACGAATACATCGGCGAGACTAAAAAGTAGTCCGCAGTTGAAAAGTTAGGAGCGAGCGATGAGCAGCAAAAACTTAATCATTCAGCAGATCGAAGCTGAACAAACTGGTAAAGAAGTACCAAACTTCGGCCCAGGTGACACTGTAGTAGTTCAAGTACGTGTAGTAGAGGGCAACCGTAGCCGTCTACAGGCGTTCGAAGGTGTAGTTCTAGGTAAGCGTAACCGCGGCCTAAACTCTGCTTTCACTGTACGTAAAATCTCTCACGGTGTGGGTGTGGAGCGTACTTTCCAGACTTACAGCCCAGCGGTTGAAGCGATCGAAGTTAAGCGTCGTGGTGACGTTCGTCAGGCGAAACTTTACTACCTACGTGAGCGTAGCGGTAAGTCTGCACGTATCAAAGAGAAGCTTAACTAAGTTAATTTTATTAACTGAGTTGATCTCGATTAAAAAAGGCGACCATGGGTCGCCTTTTTTATTGCTCAAATTTCTCCTATTTCTAATAGTGGTCTAGTATGAAGTGATGACTGTTGGGGGGAATCCTTTGCGTTGGTTTAAAACCGTTCTACTGTTATTGATAGCGACGCTACTGGTCGGTGGGGGCGGTTATGCCTATGTCTATTACAAAGCTAAAGCCTATATCGATGATACGTTGACGGTTCTGCTGCCTGGCTATCGTGTGCACTATGAGCAGTTGGTTCTGGATCCACGCGGTGAAGTCCGAATTGAGTCGCTGCAGGCGGCTCCTTTCGGTTATGAGTCTGCCATTAAAGTGGCCAATATCAGTATTCGAGCGGACGCGCCGCTCTTCTTCTTGCAACCCTCTCCTGTCAGCAGTGCTTCTGACTGGCCCAGTTTCTTGGCCATCAAAATCGATAAGTTAAGAATGGATCTGGCATCCGACTTTATGGAGACGGCCCTTGCGAATCAGAGTGCTGCTGCGAGCAAAGGGTTAGTTAACATCGCCGCTCTGGGTTGTGGCGATGTGCGTGAATTCTCTCTGCCTGTGTTACGAGATATGGGATACCTCGAAATTCAGGCGGATCTTAACATTCGCTTAGACCCAGATAACGATAATGGACGTCTAGTCTTGGGTAGTCAGATTCAGCTGTTGGGGATCGCCTCGCAACGATTGGTGTTGGAGGTTAGTTTTACACCTGGATACCTTGCACCACAGACCTTGTTGGCGGCCAGTCCGCGAGTCCAGCGTTTTCAGTTTGCCTACCAAGACCTTGGATTTAATGCTCGCCGCGATACCTACTGTGCTGAACAGACTGATGTAACCGAGGCGGAGTACCGCTTGGTGCATGCCGATCTGTTAAAAGCTCAGGCTACACAGTTGGGTATGCAGGTACCAGAGCGGCTTTGGAATGCCTATGAGCAGGCTATTGCTCCGGGCTCAAGTGTTGATTTGGGCATCTCACCCGCAGGCGGTATGGGCAGTGAGCTGTTCGTATTGATGAACGCCCCCCACGTCTTAGCTGAACGCTTGAATCCCTCTTTGCGCATCAACTCGGTGGGGCTTGATTTAGCGGGATTGGATTGGGAGTCCCTGTTGCCAGATGCGGAGCAGGCTGAACAGTTAACCCCTCAGGAGGAGGGATTGGTCAATGTTGAGCAGCTCAAGGAGAAGATTCTCTCCAGTCGCGAAGTGCAAAAGCTTGAGGATTCTAAGCAGTTCTATCCTGCTAGCTTTGATGAGCTGGATGACTATCTACAGTATCAGATTCGTCTCTACACCCACTTCGGGCGCTTTATTGAGGGGCGTTTGATCGAGGTGGCAGACAATAAGTTAGTTCTACTAAGAAGGGTCGATCAAGGGTATGCTTCCTACTCTGTTGATCGTAACTTTTTAGAAACTATTGAGGTCTACCGTTAGTGCCGGATGCACGTTTTACTGCGCAAAGCCCTGACTCCAAAGATGCCGCGTTAATCAAAGAGTTCATTCAAGGCTTGTGGATGGAGCGTGGCTTAAGTGACAACACGCAGAGCTCCTATCGACGCGATCTGAATCAGTTTGCCTGTTGGTTGAATCAGCAGGGTAAATCACTGATGGCTGTTACGCAGTCCGATTTACAGCACTATCTTGCCTGGCGCCTGTCTGAAGCGTTTAAAGCCAGCTCGACTGCTCGACAACTCTCCTGTATCCGTGGATTTTATCGCTACCTATTGCGCGAAAGTGTTATCGACGTTGACCCTACGTTGAATATCTCCAATCCAAAGCGCGGGCGCGCGTTGCCAAAGTCCATTTCCGAAGCAGAAGTGGATGCGCTGCTTGAGGCGCCGGATGTTGAAGATTCACTGGGGTTGCGAGATCGAGCTATGTTGGAGCTGTTGTACGGATCCGGGTTGCGTATCTCTGAGTTGATTGGGCTTGAGGTGGGTCAAATTGACCTGAGGGCTGGGCTATTACAGGTTGTCGGTAAGGGTGATAAAGAGCGACTGGTCCCTGTTGGCGAGGCGGCCATTGATTGGTTGAAACGCTATCAATCAGCTGCACGGCCACTGTTGATGGGTGCTACCAACCCTGAAGCGCTCTTCTTGAGTCGTCGAGGACAGCAGATGACCCGACAGACCTTTTGGCATCGTATTAAATTTTGGGCCCAGCAGGCGGGCGTTAAATCAGAACTATCGCCCCATACGCTTAGACATGCGTTTGCAACACACTTGTTGAATCATGGGGCGGATCTTCGTGCCGTGCAGATGCTATTGGGGCATGCCAATTTATCGACCACCCAGATCTATACGCAAATTGCCACGCATCGCTTAGAGCAGTTGCACAAGCAGTTTCATCCGCGGGGTTAAACTGGCACACTGGGCGCAATTTTTAAGGAGTTAAGATGAAAACCTTGTTCGTACTGTTGTTGTCCCTTGTGACTTTGCCGGCTCTGGCAAATACAGAAACCCTGATTGAAGAGAAGCTGAAAGCGGTTGATCCTTCGATTCCTATTACGCTGATTGAGCCGTCCGATATGACCGGTTTTTATGAGGTGCTACTCGGTTCTGGTGAGGTGCTCTACGTCAGTGAAGATGCGCAGTTTATTCTGTCGGGCAAGGCGTATCAGATCACACAAGAGAACCGTCTGATCAATCTTACCGAGAAGCGCTTAAGTGGGATGCGTTTAGATGCCATGCAGCAGGTGGCTGATAGCGATATGGTTATTTTCCCAGCTAAAGGTGAGAAGAGAACTCGACTTTATGTCTTCACCGATATCGATTGCCCCTACTGTCAGAAGCTGCACGAAGAGGTGGATGCTCTGAACGAAGCGGGTGTCGAAGTCGCTTACTTAGCCTTTCCTCGCTCTGGTCCTGGCGGTGCTACTGCGTCACGTATGGATCAGATCTGGTGTGCCGATGACCGCTTAGCAGCAATGGAGTCAGCGCTAGATGGTGGCTCTGTTAAAGCGGATGGCTGCCAAACACCCGTGCTTGAACAGCTGGCGCTGGGTCAAAAGCTAGGGGTTACCGGCACCCCTGCGATGATTACCGAGACGGGTGATCTATTACCGGGTTACATGCCAGCCGAGCGTCTGCTGCCGGTGTTGGGGATTAAGTAATCTCTGGAAAATGCTGGTAGGGTCGTGACAGGCTGAAAGCCAGTCACGTTTCTCTGTAGTTAGGTTGAAGCACTGGTGTCAGGCTTCAGCCTGACATCCGCCCTCTAATTACGCTTTTTATCAGTAAAACCTCCCTAATACCCATAGTTCAAACACCCTTTTTTAGCTATAATATGCCCCATTTTTTAACGCTCTGGGTCGGGTGAACCGCTCGAGCTCACTTCGAATGAGGTAAGGTTGTGAAGCCGGTAAAAGTTGGCATCTGTGGAATGGGTACTGTCGGTGGCGGTACGTTCGATGTTCTTAATCGCAATGCGTCTGAGATTGCACGTCGTGCGGGTCGTCGAATTCAGATTGAACAGGTCGCTATGCGTCGCCCTAACCCTGCGTTTGATACGACAGGAATCCACGTTACATCGGACATTTTCGAGATCGCAACCAACCCTGAGATCGATATCGTCATTGAGCTGATCGGCGGTTACGAGACAGCCTTTGATCTCGTGATGACGGCCATTCAAAACGGTAAACACGTCGTCACTGCGAACAAGGCGTTGATCGCGGTGCATGGCAACGAGATTTTTGCGGCTGCGCAAGAGAAGAATGTGATGGTCGCGTTTGAGGCCTCAGTTGCTGGTGGCATCCCAATCATCAAAGCGATTCGTGAAGGTCTATCTGCGAACAAGATCGACTGGTTGGCTGGCATCATTAACGGTACCGGTAACTTCATTTTGACCGAAATGCGTGACAAAGGTCGTGCCTTTGAAGATGTATTGGCGGAAGCTCAGGCGTTGGGCTACGCAGAAGCGGATCCGACCTTTGATGTTGAAGGCATAGACGCAGCGCACAAGCTGACCATACTTGCCTCAATCGCGTTTGGTATCCCACTGCAGTTCGAAAAAGCCTACACCGAGGGTATCAGTAAGATCACTTCACAGGATGTGAACTACGCTGAAGAGCTAGGCTACCGCATCAAGCACCTAGGTATTAGCCGCCGCACAGCGAAGGGTATTGAGCTACGTGTTCACCCAACGATGATTCCAGAGAAAGCGTTACTGGCCAATGTTGATGGTGTCATGAACGCCGTCCTTGTGGATGGTGATGCGGTGGGTCAAACCCTCTACTATGGTGCGGGTGCCGGTGCTGAGCCAACGGCTTCTGCAGTAGTTGCTGATGTGGTGGATGTGGTTCGTACACTCACTGCTGACCGTGACAACCGAGTTCCCCACTTGGCTTTCCAGCCTAGCGAGCTTTCAGATGCTGAAGTGCTTCCTGTTGAACAGGTTGAGAGTGCTTACTACCTTCGCTTGCAAGCCGTTGAGCGCCCAGGCGTGATGGCTCACATTACCCGCATCCTCGGTGAAAAAGGGATCAATATTGAAGCCGTGATTCAGAAACCGATCCGTGAATCACAGGTGCCTGTCATTCTGCTGACTCAACGAGTGGTTGAATCGACAATGAACGAAGCGCTTCGCGAGATCGAAGCACTGCCAGACGTTGTGGGTGAAGTGACCCGCATCCGTGTTGAACAGCTGGCTGATTAAGAGGAATTTTCGATGCGTTATATTTCGACTCGTGGTGATGCGCCCGCACTCAATTTTGCGGATGTGCTATTAGCTGGTTTGGCGTCTGATGGGGGTCTCTATGTACCTGAGACTCTACCGACTTTCTCGAAAGAGGAGATCGCAAGCTGGGCAGGCCTTAGCTATGCGGATCTTGCCTTCAAAGTGATCAAGCCGTTCGTTGAAGAGTGCATTAGCGACGGGGATCTTAAATCGATGATCGATGAGACCTACGCTGTCTTTAAACACGATGCCGTAGCACCTTTGGTTCAGATCGATAGCAACGAGTTCGTTCTTGAGCTGTTCCATGGTCCTACCTTGGCATTCAAAGACTTCGCACTGCAGTTGCTCGGTCGTTTGATGGATCATGTGCTGAAACAGCGCAATGAACGCCTGGTGATTATGGGTGCTACCTCAGGTGACACGGGTTCTGCAGCGATCGAAGGCTGTCGTCACTCTGATCACTTGGATATCTTCATTCTTCACCCTTACAACCGTGTCTCTGAAGTACAGCGTCGTCAGATGACGACCGTATTGGAAGACAATGTCTTCAATATCGCCTTGGAAGGTAACTTTGATGACTGTCAGGAGATGGTGAAAGACAGTTTTGCTGATCAGAGCTTCCTAAACGGTATGAAGCTGGGTGCAGTGAACTCAATCAACTGGGCTCGTATCATGGCTCAGATCGTCTACTACTTCTCAGCCTCGCTGACCTTGGGTGGCCCTCATCGTCCAGTCTCTTTCTCGGTTCCAACGGGTAACTTCGGTGATATTTTTGCCGGCTACCTCGCTAAACAGATGGGTCTGCCGATCGATCAGTTGGTGGTAGCGACTAACCGTAATGACATTCTTCACCGCGTCATCAGCGGTAACGATATGTCTAAAGGTCAGCTTGAGCATACTCTGTCGCCATCGATGGATATTATGGTCTCGTCGAACTTTGAGCGTCTTCTATTTGATGTTTATGGTCGTGACGGTAAAGCCGTTGCTGATCTGATGGCGCGCTTTAAGAGAGAGTCTGTTCATCTTGGTGATGGTGAGTGGGATAAGGTTCGCGAGCTGTTTAACAGCTACGCCGTTGATGATGAGACAACCTGTCAGGTTATTGCTGATGTCTACGAGTCGACTGAGTACCTACTGGATCCGCACACAGCGATTGGTGTTAAAGCAGCACGCGAATGTCGTCGTGATATGAGTGTACCGATGGTCACTCTGGCCACCGCGCACCCGGTTAAGTTCCCAGATCCTGTTGTGAAAGCAGGTCTTGAATCGCCTAGCTTGCCGGCTCATATGAGCGATCTGTTTGAACGAGAAGAGCGTCTGTCGGTGCTGGATAACGATCTGGCCACAGTACAACAGTTTGTGGCGACTCACTCGCACAAGAGCTAAATGAATCGCCCCTCCTTTGAGGGGCGTTTTTTTGTATGGACAGTTTCTTCTCACTCTCAAAGCTTTTCTGGTTCCTCGCTGCACCTGACCATCTTTTGGTCTGGTTGATGCTGCTTGGCCTTTTTTTGCTTTGGTTAGGTAAACGCCGTTTAGCCGGCTGGTTGCTCTCCATTGATCTACTGCTGTTGATGGCGGTTCTATTGATGCCCTTGGGAGATGCGGTTTTGTACCCTTTGGAGTCACGTTTTAAGCAACCGGATCTGAATCAGATTGAGCCCGCCGGGATCGTGATTTTGGGCGGCGGTGAAAACCCTGAGCTCTCTTCGGTTTGGCAACAGTCCCAGTTCAATGCCGCTGCTGAGCGGGTGATGGTGATTCCAGCCTTGGCTAAGCGTTTTCCTGAAGCGAAAATCATCTTTACCGGTGGCAGTGGGTCCGTTCTCCGTCAATCGTTCAAAGGGGCGGATGGTGTGGCCGATTATCTGGGGCAAATAGGTCTTGCGGATAGGGTCCTTTTGGAGAACCAGTCCCGAAACACCTATGAAAATGCGCTATTGTCGGCAAAATTGTTGGGTGCTGTGCCTGATAAGCCGTGGTTGTTGGTGACCTCGGCTTTTCATATGCCGCGCTCTGTAGGTATCTTTGAGAAACAGGGTTGGCAGGTCATTCCCTACCCAGTGGATTACTACACGACGACTACAACAGGCTTTAAGTTGGATCCAAGGCTGTGGCGTAACATGCGAGACCTTCACACCGGTTTGCGCGAATGGATAGGCCTGGTTGTCTACTACCTAACCGATAAAACTGATCAGCTTTTGCCAGGTGAGTCTTGAGCGAAGCGATGATTATTGAGCGCCCAATAGGCGCTGTATCTTCCTCACTTGCCTCTTTGCATCCGGTGATTGCGCGTATCTACGCCGGGCGCGGCGTGTCTGAGCTCAGTGAGCTTGAAAAGGGGTTGGAGACCCTGCTCCCCGATGGTGCCATGTTAGGCATTGATGCCGGGGTGGCAAGGCTTGTCACTGCGCTTCGGCAACAGGAGTCGATCCTGATTGTTGGCGACTTCGATTGTGATGGTGCGACCAGTACGACGACAGCGTTACTGGCTCTGCGTGCGTTTGGTTTTAATCAGGTCGACTATCTCGTTCCGAATCGATTCGAATACGGCTATGGCCTGTCTCCGGAAATTGTTGAGGTTGCTCAGCAGAAGCAGCCCGATCTGATCATTACCGTTGATAATGGTATCTCCAGTATCGAAGGTGTTGATCGAGCCAATATGCTAGGGATCGATGTGATCGTGACAGATCACCACCTGCCGGGCTCGGTATTGCCCAAGGCTGTGGCAATTATTAATCCCAATCAGGCCGGCTGTCAGTTCATGGCGAAATCGACCTGTGGTGCCGGAGTCATCTTCTATCTTTTAATCGCACTTCGTCGTCAGCTGCAGCAGCTTGGTTGGTTTGAGAAGAGCGGAGTTAAGGCTCCGAATTTGGCTAACTATCTTGATCTTATTGCTTTGGGTACGGTGGCCGATGTAGTGCCTCTGGAGCGGAATAACCGCACCTTAGTGCATCAAGGGTTGGCCCGTATCCGTGCCGGCAGAGCGCGTCCGGGCCTCCTTGCGCTTTTAGAGGTTGCTGGGCGTGATAATCAACGCATTAGTAGCTCTGATTTGGGGTTTGCCGTTGCACCACGTCTTAATGCGGCAGGTCGTTTGGATGACATCAGCTTGGGTATTGAGTGTCTACTAGAGGAGGATCCACAACGTGCCCGTGAATACGCTGAACAGCTGGATGCCTTAAACCGCGAGCGACGCTCTATTGAGTCTGAAATGCAGGCTCAAGCGATGGCCCATTTAGAGTCGTTGGATCTTTTGGAGGCGGAACGCCCAGCCGGCATAGCGCTCTTTAACGAGCAGTGGCACCAAGGCGTTATTGGTATTCTTGCCTCTCGCGTTAAAGAGAAACTGCATCGACCGGTGATCGTGTTTGCGCCGGGTGATGAGGGTGAGATTAAAGGATCGGCTCGTTCCATTGAGGGGTTCCATATACGCGATGGATTGGATCGTATAGCGACCGAACATCCTGGCTTAATTTCAAAGTTTGGTGGTCATGCGATGGCAGCCGGTTTGACCATTTCTAAAGCGGATCTAGCCCGTTTCGAGACTGCTTTTGCGGCTGAAGTGACTCGTCAGACACGCAAAGAGGATCTGGATCGAGTGATCGAGACAGATGGTGAGTTGGCACCTAATCAATTCACCATGGAGTTGGCTCAGATGATTCAAGAAGCGGGCCCCTGGGGGCACCAATTCCCAGAGCCGAGCTTCCATGGTGAGTTTCGACTGTTGCAGCAGCGTATCGTCGGTCAAAAACATCTGAAAATGGTACTGCAAGAGCCGACAACAGGCTTGGCACTGGATGCAATCGCCTTTAATGTAGAGTCTGATATTTGGCCGAATGCGTCGATCAATCGTGTGCGTGCCGTCTACCGATTGGATATCAATGAATTTCGTGGGCAGCGCAGCTTACAGCTAATGGTGGAGTGGCTTAAGCCACTCTAGCCCGATAATAAGGAGAAGAGAATGAACGATTTTACGACAGACGAACTGGGTATTTTGGTCTCTGTATTTGAGCGTGCTGGAGTCGCTGAAGATGGATCCGCTGAGGGTAGTCTATTGAAGGTGATTAAAAGCGCACACTCTGAGCGAATGGAGCTTGAGTCGATGGACTTTGACGACTGTGCAGGTGGTGCGTGCAAGCTGTAAGTAACTCACTGAAGCCCTACTACGTTGGTGCCCATGTTAGCGCAGCGGGTGGGGTGCAGAATGCGCCATTGAATGCGGCGGCGATCGGTGCCAATGCGTTTGCGCTGTTTACTAAGAATCAGAGACAGTGGGTAGCTAAGCCGCTTGCCGATGAGACAATCGAGCAGTTTAAAGCGAACTGTGCCGAGCATAGCTTTCTGCCAGAGCAAATTCTTCCGCACGACAGTTACCTGATTAATTTGGGGCACCCAGAGGCAGAGCCACTTGAGAAGTCACGCGACGCCTTTGTTGATGAGATGCAGCGTTGCGAGCAGTTAGGGCTCTGTTATCTGAATTTTCATCCGGGCAGTCATCTTAAAAAGATCGATGTGACAAGCTGTTTAGCGACCATCTCTGAATCGATCGATATCGCGACTCAGGAGACCGAACAGGTCATCGCCGTGATTGAGACGACGGCGGGGCAGGGATCCAATTTAGGTTACAGATTTGAAGAGATTGCGGCCATCATCGACAAAAGCCGATACCCTGAACGCATTGGTGTCTGCATCGATACCTGCCATATTTTTGCTGCAGGTTATGATCTACGCACTTTTGAAGCCTGTGAGCAGAGTTTTGCCGAGTTTGAACGACTGATCGGCTTTGATAGGTTGTGCGGTATGCACATTAACGACTCTAAAATAGCGCTGGGTGGTCGCGTCGATCGTCACCACTCATTGGGTCAGGGTGAAATTGGCTGGGAGGCGTTTCGTTACATCATGCAGGACGATCGTTTTCGTGGTGTCCCGCTCTGTTTAGAGACTATTGATGAGACGATTTGGCCAGAAGAGATTCAGCAGTTGCGTCAATTTGCTGGCGAGAAACAGGCTGCGCAATGAGTTCTGAGCACTCCAAACCGGCTTGGGCTCCCAGCTTTGGGCAACAAGATTATCGCTTGATCAACGATGAGACGGCCTTTCAGGGCTACTTTCGGGTTAAGCGGCTAACGCTTGAGCATAAGACTTTTTCAGGTCAATCGATTGAGATCACACGCGAGCTGTTTCAGCGCGGAGATGCGGTCTGTGTGCTGCTGTATGATCCCGCGAAGGACTCTGTTGTGTTGGTTGAGCAGTTTCGGGTTGGGTCTCTGCAGGGCCCCTCTCCTTGGATGCTTGAGGTGGTTGCTGGCGTGGTGGAAGAGGGTGAAACCTCTGAGCAAGTCGCTAAGCGTGAGTCGATTGAGGAGGCTGGCTTGGTGATCGGCGAGCCGCGTAGAATTATTCGTTATCTGCCCAGTGGCGGTGGCTGTGATGAGTGGATCGATCTGCTTTATGCTGAGGTGGATTCGGAACAGGCTAGAGGCATTCATGGTTTGCCGGAGGAGGGTGAAGATATTCGTGTTCACGTCCTTTCGAGTGATGATGCCATAGAGTTAGTCAATCAGGGTGTTATTAATAGTTCGCCTGCCATCATAGCTTTGCAGTGGCTGGCGCTGAATAAATTGAGTTTACAAGGTGCTGTTGATGCATGATGTGAAGCGTAAGTATGTGCCGGATTTGGTAAAACAGAGTGTTGTCTCTGAGACCAACTATGCCCGTCTGATGCGTCTGCTTCCTGCTCAGCAGGAGTCCGTTGAGTTTCGTATCGAGTGGCATCAACACGCCTATGTTGTCGCCATTAAACGCGATGAGGAGTTTGCCTACACCTCGACGTGGACACTCTCTTACTGGCCTGAGCAAGCTTCCCCATGGTTTAACCCACAGTCTTTTGTGATACGTCTCTATCATGATGCACGGATGGCGGAAGTGGTCTGTTTAAAACGTCGCTCACAACTGCCTGGACGTTACGATTACCCTAATGATGCGATGCATCAGCCAGATGAAAAATACCAGCTTAATCAACATCTTGCGGAGTGGTTAGGACACTGTGCGACTCAGGGTGTGCGTCATGATGTGAAGGTGGTGAGCGGACAGTAATGCATTTTCTCTATATTCACGGTTTTAACAGTTCACCCGAGTCGCTTAAAGGTCAGCAGTTGATACGCCACTTTGAGTCGATCGGTAGGGCATCGCAGCTATCAGTACCCGCATTGTCGCACTGGCCAGAAGAGGCGATGCAGCAGCTAGAGACGATTGTTCAGCAGCATGACGAGCTACTATTGATTGGCAGCTCTTTGGGTGGTTTTTATGCGACTTGCCTCAGTGAGCGCTACGCACATGTAAAAGCCATTTTAGTTAACCCGGCGGTTGCGCCACACACACTGTTGGGTGCGTTACTAGGTCCGCAAAAGAATTTCTACTCTGGCGAAGAGTATGAATTGACGCTTGAACATATGGCTCAGTTAGAGCGGTTGTATTATCCTCAACTGACATACCCGGAACGTCTACTGCTGATGCAGCAAGAGGGAGATGAGACCCTCGACTATCGTGAGGCTGTTAGCTATTACAGTGAGTCCTCGCAGATTGTTCAACCGGGCGGCCATCACGGCTTTGAGAATTTTGAATCCATGTTGCCGACGATTTTTGCCTTT
The DNA here is from genome assembly GCF_013283295.1 of Marinobacterium sp. xm-m-312. Lineage (NCBI taxonomy): Bacteria > Pseudomonadati > Pseudomonadota > Gammaproteobacteria > Oceanospirillales > Oceanospirillaceae > Marinobacterium > Marinobacterium sp. xm-m-312. Next base: position 215,582 of record NZ_WBYS01000005.1, read on the forward strand.
GCTGAGAATCGCTGGCAGCCTGAGAACGGCTAGGAAAAGAGAGATATGTCAAAGGACTATAATGCTGGTTCGATCGAGGTACTAAGCGGGCTAGACCCAGTAAAGCGTCGCCCGGGAATGTACACAGAAACGGATCGTCCCAATCACCTAGCACAAGAGGTGATCGACAACTCAGTCGATGAAGCTTTGGCGGGCCATGCAAAGCAGATCGATATCATTCTGCACCCCGACAACTCACTCTCTGTGTCCGATGATGGTCGCGGTATGCCGGTGGACATTCACCCAGAGGAGGGTGTCCCCGGGGTTGAGCTGATTCTGACCAAGCTGCATGCCGGCGGTAAGTTTAACAATGACAACTACAACTACTCGGGCGGTCTCCACGGGGTAGGTGTCTCTGTTGTTAACGCACTCTCTAAACTGTTGGAGGTGCAAATTCGTCGTGGCGGTCAGGTGCATCGCATCGGTTTTGCAGACGGCGAGAAAGTATCGGATCTTGAAGTGGTCGATACCTGTGGTCAGCGCAATACCGGTACCACCGTTCGATTTTTGCCCGATCCTAGTTACTTCGATTCGCCTAAGTTTAGTGTCAGTCGTCTGAAGCATAATCTGCGTGCCAAGGCCGTTCTCTGTCCCGGTTTGAAAGTGACCTTTACCGATCTCTCTACGGGTAAAAAAGAGAAAGAGGAGTGGTACTACGAAGATGGCTTAGTTGCGTATCTGAAAGGTAATACACAAGTTTATGAGACTCTTCCTGAAGAGCCATTCTGTGGCTCTTTGCAGGGTGAAGAGGATGCCGTAGAGTGGGCCGTGCAGTGGCTAAAAGAGGGTGGCGAGATGACCTGCGAAAGCTACGTCAACTTGATCCCGACCGCGCAAGGCGGAACCCATGTGAATGGCCTTCGTACCGGTCTTTTGGAGGCGTTGCGTGAGTTTTGTGACTTCCGCAGTCTGCTGCCACGCGGTGTGAAACTGTCGCCAGAGGATGTCTGGGATCGTTGCTGCTTTATTCTTTCAGCCAAGATGCGTGACCCGCAGTTCTCTGGTCAAACCAAAGAGCGTCTCTCTTCGCGTCAAATTGCGGCGTTTATCTCGGGTGCGGTAAAAGATGCCTTCTTGTTGTGGCTCAATAAGCACGTTGAAGAGGGTGAGGCGATTGCTGAGTTAGTGATCGCCAATGCACAAAAACGTCTTCGCTCTGCTAAGAAAGTGGTGCGTAAAAAGGTAACGCAAGGGCCTGCTCTGCCGGGTAAACTGGCTGACTGTTCGGGCACCGATCCTATGCGCAGTGAGCTCTTCTTGGTCGAGGGTGACTCGGCAGGCGGTTCAGCAAAACAGGCACGTAGTCGAGACTTTCAGGCGATCATGCCGCTGCGCGGAAAGATCTTGAATACCTGGGAGGTCGACTCTTCAGAGATCCTCGGTTCGCAAGAGATTCACGATATTTCGGTGGCCATTGGCGTGGATCCAGGTGCTGAAGATCTGAGTAATTTGCGTTACGGCAAGGTCTGTATTCTTGCTGATGCCGATTCCGATGGTGCGCACATCGCCACGCTGATCTGTGCACTCTTTCTAAGGCACTTCAAACCCCTAGTGGCTGCAGGGCATGTCTATGTTGCTATGCCGCCGCTGTTCCGAATCGATGTGGCGAAAGAGGTCTTCTACGCTCTGGATGAGTCTGAGAAGAATGGCATCGTTGAGCGCATCAAAGCGGAGCGCAATAACGCGCGCATCGGAGTACAACGATTCAAGGGATTGGGTGAGATGAACCCGATGCAGCTGCGTGAAACAACGATGGATCCCGATACCCGTCGTTTGGTTCAGTTAACGCTGGAGTCTGGAGATGATACTCACCAGGTGCTTGATATGTTGTTGGCGAAGAAGCGGGCTTCCGATCGCAAGTGCTGGCTTGAGGAGAAGGGCAACTTAGCTACAGTTTAAGTTGACTTTTACTCACCATATTCGACCGATTCGGCATGGACTTGCGCAGCTAATTCCCTTAGAATACCGCAGGTTTTGCCCGCGATAGCGGCGCATCCCACCGAAGAGATGTTTTTGAAAGCGAGGCGGACCCCAAGTTGGCCTCGCTTTTTTGCAGCCAAGCCACAGTAATTTTTCATATCTAGCCAGCGCGCGGGGAGGTTCTTTTGACGCAGCCAGCCATCTTAGCCCTTGAAGACGGTTCTATTTTTAGGGGTATTTCGATCGGCGCCGAAGGCGAATCATCAGGTGAGGTTGTATTCAACACCTCAATGACCGGTTATCAAGAGATCCTTACCGATCCATCCTACTGCCGCCAGATCGTGACACTCACCTACCCACACATTGGTAACGTGGGTTGTAACGCTGAAGATGCAGAATCTGATCGCACTTGGGTTGCAGGTCTTGTGATTCGTGATCTGCCACTGCTTGCGAGCAACTTCCGTTCTGAGCAGGCGCTAGATGAGTACCTAAAAGAGCGCAACATCATGGGTATTGCCGGCATCGATACACGCCGCTTAACGCGTATTCTTCGTGAGAAAGGTGCCCAGAATGGTTGCATCGTTGCGGGTGATAACATTGATGAAGCGAAAGCACTCGATGCTGCTCGTGGCTTCCCTGGCCTGAAAGGCATGGACTTAGCAAAAGTCGTTACACGTGACAGTTCTGATGCTTGGCGCACGTCCACTTGGGAGCTTGGTACTGGCTACACAGAGAAAGCCGATGCTGATCAACCGTTCAACGTAGTGGCTTACGATTTCGGTGTTAAACAAAATATTCTACGCATGCTGGTTGAGCGCGGCTGCCGTTTGACGGTTGTGCCTGCACAGACTCCAGCATCTGAAGTGCTTGCAATGAATCCAGATGGCGTTTTCTTGTCGAATGGTCCTGGTGACCCAGAACCATGTGATTACGCGATCGAAGCGATCTCTGACATTCTAAAAACAGAACTGCCAGTTTTCGGCATCTGTCTTGGTCACCAGCTACTTGCGCTTGCGTCAGGTGCTAAAACTGAGAAGATGAAGTTTGGTCACCACGGTGCCAACCACCCCGTTCAGGATCTAGATAGCAAGCAGGTGATGATCACCAGCCAGAACCACGGTTTCGCGGTGGCTGAAGATTCACTACCTAGCACACTACGTGCAACACACAAATCACTGTTCGATGGCTCACTACAGGGTATTGAGCGTACTGATCGTCCAGCGTTCAGTTTCCAAGGGCACCCAGAAGCGAGCCCTGGTCCACACGATGTGGCACCACTCTTCGATCGCTTCGTTGAGATGATGCGCTCACGCCAACAGGGCTGAGTTGTAACGGGTAACTTAGAGAAACAGATTTAGACCAGGTTTTACGATGCCAAAACGTTCCGACATACAAAGTATTCTTATCCTAGGTGCAGGCCCGATCGTTATCGGTCAGGCGTGTGAGTTTGACTATTCTGGCGCACAAGCGTGTAAAGCGCTTCGCGAAGAGGGTTACCGAGTTATTCTTGTTAACTCAAACCCAGCGACGATCATGACTGATCCAGCGATGGCTGATGCGACATACATCGAGCCAATCAACTGGAAAACGGTTGCTAAGATCATTGAGAAAGAGCGTCCAGATGCGCTGCTACCGACTATGGGTGGCCAGACTGCACTGAACTGTGCACTCGACCTCGACCGCGAAGGTGTTCTCGCTGAGTTTGGTGTTGAGATGATCGGTGCTACTCAAGATGCGATCGATAAAGCGGAAGACCGTGAACGTTTTGACAAGGCGATGAAGAACATCGGCCTTGAGTGTCCACGCGCCTCTATCGCTCACTCGATGGAAGAGGCTCTTCAGGTACTGGATCAGGTTGGCTTCCCAGCGATCATCCGTCCATCATTCACTATGGGTGGTTCTGGTGGTGGTATCGCCTACAACCGTGAAGAGTTCATCGAAATCTGTGAGCGTGGTCTGGATCTATCACCAACCAACGAGCTTCTTATCGATGAGTCGTTGATCGGTTGGAAAGAGTACGAGATGGAGGTTGTCCGCGACAAGAACGATAACTGTATCATCATCTGTTCGATCGAAAACTTTGATGCCATGGGCGTACACACTGGTGACTCGATCACAGTCGCACCAGCGCAGACCTTGACCGATAAAGAGTACCAGTTGATGCGTAATGCTTCGATTGCAGTTCTGCGTGAGATCGGTGTTGAAACAGGCGGTTCGAACGTACAGTTCGGTGTTTGTCCAAAGACTGGACGCGTTGTGGTGATCGAAATGAACCCACGCGTATCGCGCTCTTCAGCACTGGCTTCAAAAGCAACAGGTTTCCCAATTGCGAAAGTGGCGGCAAAACTGGCGGTCGGTTACACCCTTGATGAGCTTCAGAACGATATCACTGGCGGTCAAACACCAGCTTCCTTCGAGCCTGCCATCGACTACGTGGTAACGAAGATCCCTCGTTTCACCTTTGAAAAATTCCCACAAGCAAATGATCGCCTAACGACTCAGATGAAGTCGGTGGGTGAGGTGATGGCGATTGGTCGTACTCAGCAAGAGTCTTTGCAGAAAGCGCTACGTGGTCTAGAGGTTGGTTCTGAAGGCTTCGATCCGATTGTTGATATTACCGCTGAAGATGCACGCGATAAGATCGTTTACGAGCTAACAACTCCAGGTTCTGAGCGCATCTGGTACATCGGCGACGCCTTCCGTATGGGTATGAGCGTTGATGAGATCTACAAGCTGAGTGGCGTTGATCCTTGGTTCTTGGTTCAGATCGAAGACATCATCAAAGATGAGCAGCGTGTATCGGAAACCGCACTGAGTGAACTCTCTACAACCGATCTGTTCATGCTGAAGCGCAAAGGTTTCTCAGATGCTCGTCTAGCCAAGCTATTGGGTGTTTCAGAGAAGCAGTTCCGCAAGCATCGTCAGGCAGCTGGTATTAAGCCAGTCTACAAACGTGTCGATACCTGTGCCGCAGAATTTGCGACTGATACCGCTTACATGTACTCAACGTACGAAGAGGAGTGTGAAGCGAACCCATCGGATCGTGACAAGATCATGGTCATCGGTGGTGGCCCTAACCGTATCGGTCAGGGTATCGAATTTGACTACTGCTGTGTTCATGCAGCGCTTGCAGCGCGTGAAGATGGCTACGAGACCATCATGGTTAACTGTAACCCTGAAACCGTCTCTACCGACTATGACACATCAGACCGCCTCTACTTCGAGCCGATCACTCTAGAAGATGTGTTGGCAATCGTTGAAGTTGAACAGCCTAAAGGCGTGATTGTTCAGTACGGTGGTCAGACTCCTCTGAAATTAGCCGTAGCTCTAGAACAGGCTGGCGTTCCAATCATTGGTACCTCGTCTGAAGCGATCGACCGTGCTGAAGACCGTGAACTGTTCCAGCAGATGCTTAAGCGTCTTGGTCTGAAACAGCCAGAGAACTCAACAGTACGTAGCCTTGAAGAGGCGATCATTGAAGCCGAGAAGATCGGTTACCCACTGGTTGTTCGTCCATCTTACGTATTGGGTGGTCGTGCGATGGAGATCGTCTACAAAGAGGACGAGCTGCGTAAGTACATGAATACAGCCGTTCAGGTCTCTAACGAATCACCTGTCCTGCTTGATCACTTCCTAAACGCAGCGATCGAAGTGGATATCGATGCGGTCTGTGACGGTAAGCAGGTCGTGATTGGAGCGATCATGCAGCACATTGAGCAGGCGGGTGTTCACTCAGGTGACTCAGCATGTTCATTCCCTCCGTACAACCTTGCAGCAGACGTCCAGGACGAGATGCGCGAGATGGTGCGCAAGATGGCGCTTGAGTTAGGTGTTGTTGGCTTGATGAACGTTCAGCTAGCGTACCAAGATGGCGAGATTTACGTAATCGAGGTTAACCCTCGCGCATCACGTACAGTTCCTTTCGTATCTAAGTGTATCGGTGTTTCTCTAGCGAAAGTCGCTGCACTGGTTATGACCGGTAAATCACTTGAAGAACTGGGCTTTACGAAAGAGATCGTACCAAGCTACTTCAACGTGAAAGAGGCGGTATTCCCGTTCAATAAATTCCAAGGTGTTGACCCAATCCTTGGCCCAGAGATGAAGTCTACGGGTGAAGTCATGGGTACCGGTGAAACCTTCGGTGAAGCGTTCATGAAGGCTCACTTGGGAGCTGGCGACAAGCTACCTAAGCCAGGTACTGCGTTTGTCTCAGTACGTGACGTTGATAAAGAGGCGGCTTGTGAACTGACTAAACAGTTGGTTGAACTTGGCTTCGATATCGTTGCAACCAGCGGTACAGCAGCACTACTGGAGACTCACGGCATTACAGCTAAGGTTGTGAATAAGGTTACTGAAGGTCGTCCAAACATCGTTGACATGTTGAAGAACGGCGAAGTTAACTACGTTGTGAATACAACGGAAGGGCGTAAAGCGATAGCTGACTCAGCCGATATTCGTCGTGCAGCGCTACAGCATAAAGTGCCTTACTCAACGACAATGGCTGGTGCAGTGGCGATTACCGAAGCACTTCGTTACGGTGAAGAGCGTACTGTGCGTCGTCTACAAGAGATTCACGCGGAGGCGTCTGCATGAGTGTCAATCGTGTTCCCATGACGGTTGAGGGCGAAGTGGCACTTCGCGCTGAGCTGGAGCGTCTTAAAACCCAAGATCGTCCAACCGTGATTGCAGCAATTGCTGAAGCACGTGAGCATGGCGACCTTAAAGAGAATGCTGAGTACCACGCAGCGCGTGAACAGCAGGGCTTTATTGAAGGTCGTATCGCGGACATTGAGAGCAAGCTTTCAGTGGTTCAAGTGATCGATGTCACCAGCCTGCCACACACTGGTAAAGTGATCTTTGGTACGACGGTTGATCTAATCAACGTCGATACCGACGCTGAAGTGACCTACAAGATTGTGGGTGACGACGAAGCAGACATCAAACTGAATAAGATCTCTATCAACTCCCCGATCGCACGAGCACTGATCGGCAAAGAGGAGGGCGACATCGCCGCGGTTGAGACACCGGCCGGTGTGACTGAATACGAGATTGCAGAAGTTAAGCATATCTAAGCTGACTTATTAAACCGCCTTCGGGCGGTTTTTTATTATTTGGAGTTCCCCATGTCCCAAGAAACCCCTACAGGCCGCCTAACCACTCGTACTATCGCGATGCCGGCTGATACCAACCCATCAGGTGATATCTTCGGTGGTTGGGTATTGTCACAAATGGATATGGCGGCCGGCATCTGTGCGGGCCAGCGTGCACAGAGTCGAGTGGTGACGGTTGCACTGGATGGTATGAGCTTTATCCGCCCGGTTCGTGTAGGAGATGTACTGGGTGTCTACACCGAAGTGGTTAGAGTCGGCAGTAGCTCAATGGATATCAAAGTGGAGTGCTGGGTGCGCCGCAGTCGCATAGGTCATCGTGAAAAAGTGACCGAAGCAATCTTCAAGTTTGTCGCACTGGATGATGAGGGTAACTCCAAGCCAGTACCGCCAGCACAAGAGCTGCCGGAGTATGTTGAGACACTGCTCTAGCGTAATTTCAAATCAGGTGACAAGCTTCGGAATATTTTCGCGGTTTGCCCTACGGGCAATTCGCTCCTACAGTAGGACTCCGTTACGGGCTTGTCGCGAAGTCCTATTGTAGGAGGGAATTCAGCTCTGCTGAAACCCCGATCGATTTCAACAGCGGATGACAGGCTGAAGGCCAGTCACCGAAAAGATCGCCACATCTTCGATATGGCTCCAACAAAAAAAACCGCCATAAAGGCGGTTTTTGCAGTACGATTTAACGCGCTTAATCCGGAATAATACCCCAGGTCAGAACAGGGAATAGCAGTAGCAAGGCTACGCGAACGAAGTCTGACGCCAAGAAGGGTAGAACACCCACAAAGGTATCCCGCATCGGAACGCCCTCTGCGATTTTGTTGATGATGAAGACGTTCATCCCTACCGGTGGGGTGATCATGCCGACCTCAACCACGATCAAACAGATGATACCGAACCAGAGCGCGGTCTGCTCTTCAGTCATGCCGAAGTCTAAACCCATGATGGCTGGGAAGAAGATCGGTACTGTCAGAAGGATCATCGAGAGTGAATCCATCAAACAGCCTAGCACTAGGTAGACAGCTAACATTAGCATCAGTACCAGCATAGGCGACAATTCGCGATCCAGAATCCACTCAGCCAGTGTCTCTGGCATGCCGCTTAGACTCAAGAAGGCGTTGAAGATGTCGGCACCCAGGAGGATGACAAAGATCATCGCGCTGTTGATAGCGGTCTGCTTGATACAGTCGATGAATCCATCCCAGGTAAGTTGGCGGTTGATTAGCGCAATGACGATGGTACCGACCACACCGTAAGCGGCTGCTTCAGAGGGTGTGAAGATACCACCATAGATGCCGCCCAATACACCAATGAATAGGAAGCTTGCAGGTAGCAGCTCAATCAGTGCCTTACCGCGTTCAGACCAGCTCGCTTTCGCGCTCTTGTCCGCGTAGTGAGGCTTCAGCTTCACCAGAATCGCGATAACCAGCATGTAACCCATGATCGCCATGATGCCGGGTACCATCGCTGCCATGAAGAGCTTGACGATGTTCTGCTCAGTCATGATTGCGTAGATGATCAGCACGATGGATGGTGGGATTAGAATGCCTAGGGTACCACCAGCAGCTAGTGCGCCTGTTGCCATAGCACCGTGGTAGCCGTGGCGTTTCATCTCTGGAAGTGCAACCTGACCCATAGTCGCAGCCGTCGCCAAAGATGAACCACAGATCGCACCAAATACACCACAGCCGCCAACAGCGGCTAGCGCCAGACCACCGCGGTAGTGGCCAATAAACGCGTTAACACCGGTGAATAGTGAACGGCTAATACCTGAACGAGTTGCGAGGTTACCCATCAGTAGGAACAGAGGAATGATCGATAGCGAATGGCTTGCCATCTGCCCGAATGATGAGCCCTTCATGTAGAACATTAGGGTGCTGAAGTCGTCGATGATTGAGTAACCGACCGCACCGGCTAGCATCATTGCGATGCCGATCGGCACACGCAAAAACATGATGACTAGCATGAACAGGATAATGACGCCTGCCGTTAATTCGTCACTCATTTCACACCCTTATATTCTGCAATCATCGCCAGTGGTTTAAGTACACCAGCGATAGAGGTAAGGCTAAAGCCAAAGGCGATGGTCATATAGAACCACCACTCTTTCATCCGCAGCATCATCGTCTCATTGCCGTATTTCTGAGCGGCTAAACCGCCTTCATAGGCTTGTGTCGCAAGGAAGTAGAAGAGTACGGCCAAAATTAGGCTGCCGATAACATCCATAGTGAGACGGAAAGGCGCGGGAGCTGAAGCTGTTAAGACGTCGACAATGACGTTGCCAAAGCGCATTTGGCAGTAGGGCATTGCTAACGCAACAACCACAGCGGTAAACATTTGGACAATCTCGGTATCACCATTGATGGGCGAGGAGAAAAAGTATCGTCCCGCCACACTGGTCACCGTAGTGAATGCCATGATCGTCAGGATGAATCCTGATAAAAGAGCGAGCCACAAAGTGGCTCGCTCGTAGAGGTCTGCTAGAGACCGGGTTTTCAGTAACAGTGTTGTCACTTGAACACCTTTTAATTATTTGCTGTATTTCTCAAGCATAGCGTTAGCTGAGTCAAGAAGCTTCTGGCCTGGTAGACCTAGACCGTCCATCTCTTTAACCCACTCAACGGGTACGTTAGCGGTTACTTCCTGCATTTTCTTCACTTCTGCAGCTGGCATCTGTGAGCGAGTTGCGTTCTCGTCAATCAGCTTACGACCGTAGTTTTCAGCGTTTTTGAAGAACTCACCGCCTAGCTTGGCGAAGTACATGCCAGCGTGGTCATCCATGATCTGTTGAAGATCAGCAGGCATTGATTCGTACTTAGCTTTGTTCATGCCCAAAAGGAATACTGCGGTGTATAGACCACGGCCATCTTCTGTTTGAACTTCAACCGCGTTGTCGACAAGCTCATGAAGTTTGAGAGCAGGTACGATTTCAAATGGAATCACTGTGCCGTCGATCACGTTTTTGGCCAGTGCCTGTGGCATCTCTGGTACAGGCATACCGACTGGAGTAGCGCCTAGAGCATCTAGAGCAGCAGCAACTGGACGGCTTGGGTTACGAATCTTTTTGCCAGCGAAGTCAGCAACAGAGTCGATTGCGTCACCTTTAGAGTAAACAACGCCACGGTCATGCGTCCAGAATGCTAGAGGGTGCATATCAGCAAACTCTTTCTGAACTTCTGGGTTAGCTTCGTAGTAAGCCTGAAGTGCCTGCGACGTTTCGTATGCATCCGTTACCATGAATGGGTTTTCAAATGCAGAGATCGCTGGGAAACGGCCTGGAGTGTAACCAGGAAGCGTCCAGATGATGTCAACGAAACCGTCTTGAACTTGGTCAACTAGCTGAGGTGGTTTACCACCCAGAGACATTGAACCGTAAATCTTGATCTTGATACGGCCTTCAGACGCTTCTTCAATAGAATCAGCCCATGGCTGGAAGAACTTAGCGTGTGCAGGTGCCTTCGCAGGAAGGAAGTGGTGCATCTTTAGGTTAAATTCAGCGGCCTGTGCAGAAGCTGCAATAGCAGCGCCAAGAACTGCAACACCGGCAGTCTGAGCGATAATACGTTTGATCATTATTTTTCTCCTTGGGGTTTTAAACAAGACATCGACTAACTTGTTAATACTAGCTCAAGAATCATTAAACTCGTTGAGTTGGATCTAGATATTAGAAGTTGTTTTTCTTCTATTAAAGCGTCTCGTTGCGTAACACTATTTTTTATACGGTTGTTCAACAATCCCTTGTTCACATTTTTGAATAGGGGGTTGGTTACATTTAATTAAGCTGTAAGGCCTGTAATATCAATAAATGAACCAATGGTTAACGCATTAGATTGGAGAGTTTTGGATTTGGTTCATCCGATGCTCTGAATAGCACGGCTACGTTACCGATCTCTTGCACCAGTTCCGCTTCAACGACAGCGACTAGCTCTTTGATCAGTTCGCGCTTTAGGTCACGATCGCCAACGGCGAACTTTACTTTGATCAGTTCGTGATCTTCCAATGCTCGGTCGACTTCTAACTGAACGTTTTCAGTCAGTCCGTTGCCGCCAACCATAACGATTGGGTTTAAAGTGTGTGCACGCGTGCGAAGACGCTTTTTTTGATCAGTTGTTAAGCTCATATTAGAATTAGTGCCTTAAATTTGGTGGGCGTTACAATTTCTTCATTTTAACCCCTTTGTTGCATGCATCATAGAGTGATGCTTTCTAGGAACATCCCTTGGCAAGATCTAAAAGCAGTGGTCGTTGGTTAAAAGAGCATTTTGACGATCAATACGTAAAGCGTTCTAAAGATGATGGGTACCGTTCACGCGCTTGCTATAAGTTGATGGAAGTGAATGATAAAGACCATCTGTTAAAGCCTGGAATGACGGTTGTCGATCTGGGCGCTGCGCCAGGTGGTTGGTCTCAAGTGGCGGCCGAAATCGTGGGTGACTCTGGTCGTGTAGTGGCTTCAGACATTCTTGAGATGGCTCCGCTGGGCGGAGTTACATTCGTTCAGGGTGACTTTACTGAAGATTCCGTCTTCGAGGAGATCCTCTCTGCGATAGGAGATGAGCCAGTAGACCTTGTAATTTCAGATATGGCCCCCAATATGAGTGGTAATGCATCATCGGATCAGCCAGCTGCGATGTACTTGGTGGAGTTGGCGTTGGATATGGCGCGTCAGATACTGAAACCGAACGGCAACTTTTTGGTGAAAGTATTTCAGGGTGAAGGGTTTGATCCCTACCTTGCAGAACTGCGCAGTAGCTTTAAATCGGTGGTCACCCGTAAGCCAGATTCATCTCGCGCGCGTTCGCGTGAGGTCTATCTGCTCGGAAAAGGTTTTAAAGACGTATAGCTTTTAAACAGAGCTTTCGTTTTAGTTTATAGAGGGTAAGAAGTTGAACGATATGGCAAGAAATTTGGTGCTATGGTTAGTGATTGCAGCCGTACTGCTAACCATCTTTAATAATTTTAGCGCCGAGACCGAGAGCGGCCGCCTGAGCTACTCTGACTTTGTGGCAGAGGTTCAATCAGGCCGTATTGAGCGTGTGACGGTTGATGGTTTTACCATCGAAGGTGTGCGTCAGAATGGCGATCGTTTTGAAACCGTTCGCCCAGCGATCTCGGATCCCAAGCTGATTGATGACCTTCTAGAGCACAATGTCGTCGTTGAAGGCAAAATGCCTGAGCAGCAGAGTCTATGGCAGCAGCTGCTCGTCGCGACCTTCCCGATTCTTATCATCATTGCCATCTTCATGTTCTTTATGCGTCAAATGCAGGGCGGTGCCGGCGGTAAAGGCGGCCCTATGTCTTTCGGTAAATCGAAAGCGCGCATGATGAGTGAAGATCAGATCAAAACAACCTTCGAAGATGTCGCAGGTGTAGAAGAGGCCAAAGAGGAAGTTGCTGAGTTGGTCGACTACCTTCGCGATCCAGGTAAATTCCAGCGTTTAGGTGGCCATATCCCTCGTGGTGTCCTAATGGCAGGTAACCCTGGTACCGGTAAGACGCTGCTTGCTAAGGCGATTGCTGGCGAAGCTAAGGTGCCTTTCTTCAGTATCTCGGGTTCTGACTTCGTTGAGATGTTTGTCGGTGTCGGTGCGTCACGCGTGCGTGACATGTTTGATCAAGCTAAGAAACATGCGCCTTGTATTATCTTCATCGACGAGATTGATGCGGTCGGTCGTTCACGTGGTGTCGGTCTTGGCGGTGGTAATGACGAGCGCGAACAGACGTTGAACCAGCTTCTTGTCGAGATGGATGGTTTCGAAGGCACTGAGGGTATCATCGTGATCGCGGCAACCAACCGTCCCGATGTGCTTGACCCTGCTCTGCTACGTCCAGGTCGTTTTGACCGTCAGGTGCACGTTGGTCTGCCTGATATTCAAGGTCGTGAAAAAATTCTTAAAGTCCACATGCGCAAAGTTCCGCTGGGTGATGATGTTAAGCCTGAGTTGATTGCGCGTGGTACGCCGGGCTTCTCGGGTGCTGATTTGGCTAACCTGGTTAACGAAGCAGCCCTGTTTGCCGCACGCGATAGCCGTCGCACTGTCGGTATGGAGCAGTTCGAGAAAGCGAAAGATAAGATCATGATGGGTGCTGAGCGCCGCTCTATGGTCATGTCTTACAAAGAGCGTCTGAATACGGCATTCCACGAGGCAGGTCACGCGATTGTCGGTCGTCTGATGCCTGAGCATGATCCTGTCTACAAAGTGTCTATCATCCCGCGTGGTCGTGCGTTGGGTGTGACGATGTTCCTTCCTGAAGAGGATCGCTACTCGTTCAGTCGTCAGGGCATTATCTCGCAAATCTGTTCGCTTTACGGTGGCCGAATTGCGGAAGAGATGACACTGGGTAAAGAGGGGGTAACAACCGGTGCCTCAAACGATATTCAGCGTGCGACTCAGCTTGCGCGCAACATGGTGACGCGTTGGGGTCTGACCGATGAGTTGGGTCCACTGCTCTACGGTGATGAAGATGATGATCCATTTGGTCGCGGCATGGGGCAGCCATCTAAACCGATGTCGGGTGAAACTCAGAACAAGATCGATGCCGAAGTTCGCAAAATCATCGATGAGTGCTACCAGAAGGCTTACCAAATTCTGACGGATAACCGTGATATCCTTGACTCAATGTGTGAAGCGTTGATGACCTACGAGACGATCAGCAGCGATCAAATTGATCAGTTGATGGCGCGTCAAGAGGTGACTCCACCAGAGGGTTGGAACGATTCTCAAGAGCGTGTTGATGCCGTCAAAGAGGAAGAGGCGGCTAACAGTTCTGAGTCTGTCGCTGAGTCTGATGTGCCAGAAGTAGATCAGGATGATCAAGCTTCTCAATCTAACGAGGGTCAGTCGGGTTGGGGCGATCCTCAAGATGATCAAAAAGACGAGCCCAAACAGTAATATCGTGATTCACAAAAGCCCTCACTCGTGAGGGCTTTTTCGTTGTTTGCAGAGTGTATGAATAAAGGTAGAAATGTGACGCAGCTACAGTGTGCCGGTCGAGTACTCGATCTCTCTAAAGCGCAGGTAATGGGTATTCTTAACGTGACGCCTGACTCCTTTTCGGATGGCGGTCACCTCTATCAACACTCTGCGCTCTCGATTGATAAAGCGCTCCAGCATGCCCAGCAGATGGTTAACGACGGCGCGACGATTGTTGATATCGGCGGTGAATCGACTCGTCCTGGTGCCGCTGAAGTCAGTGAGCAGGAGGAGATGGATCGCGTTTTGCCTGTTCTGGAACGAATCAATGCCGAGATCGATGTGGTCGTCTCCATCGATACCAGCTCGGCTCAATTGATTTCAGAATCGGCCAAGCTAGGGGCTGGTCTCATTAATGATGTTAGAGCTCTAGGGCGTGAAGGCGCGCTAGAGGCTGCTGCAAAAACGGATCTGCCAATCTGTCTGATGCATATGCAGGGTAGCCCGGCGACAATGCAGCGACAGCCAGAGTATGCCGATGTGGTCTCTGAGGTGATGGATTTTCTCGATCAGCAGTTAGATCGGTGTATGGCTGCAGGGATTGCGAAAGAACGATTAATCGTAGATCCCGGTTTTGGGTTTGGCAAAACCTTGCAACATAATTTACAGTTACTCAATCGCTTGGATAAATTATTGGACTTAGGCGTGCCTGTGTTATCGGGCACCTCTAGAAAAACCATGGTGGGCCAGGTGCTTAACCGTGAGGCTGACCAGCGACTCTTTGGTAGTCTTGCAACCGTTGCGCTCGCGGTTGAGCGCGGTGCAAGAATTATTCGTGTGCATGATGTTTTAGCAACCGTCGATATGGTTCGTATGACGGAAGCCGTTTTAAAGGAAGGGATCTAAATTGGGTCGTCGCTATTTTGGTACAGATGGTATTCGTGGACAGGTAGGAACCTTTCCTATCACCCCAGATTTTGTGTTGAAGCTCGGGTGGGCTGTGGGCCGTGTGTTTGCCCGTGAAGGACGTAGTAAAGTCCTGATTGGAAAAGATACTCGAATCTCCGGTTATATGTTTGAGTCAGCGCTTGAGGCAGGCCTGTCTGCCGCAGGTGTTGATGTTTTGTTGCTAGGACCTATGCCAACGCCAGCGATCGCTTATCTAACCCGTACCTTCCGCGCTGATGCCGGTATTGTGATCAGTGCTTCGCACAACCCCTATGATGACAATGGTATTAAGTTCTTCAGCTCGGCGGGCACTAAGCTGCCAGATGATGTCGAAGAACGCATTGAAGCGCAGCTTGATCTGGCTATGACTACGGTCAGCTCAGCCGAATTAGGTAAGGTTCGTCGAGTCAATGATGCCGCTGGGCGATACATTGAGTTCTGTAAGTCGACTGCAGCGGGTTGTTTGAATTTAGCAGGCCTTAAGGTTGTCGTTGATTGTGCCAACGGTGCTGGTTATCACATTGCGCCTAAGGTCTTTGCTGAGCTAGGCGCTTCAGTCATCGAGATTGGTACCGATCCCGATGGCTTAAATATTAATGAGCATTGTGGTGCAACGGCGCCTAAAGCACTTCAGGCTAAAGTGCTTGAAGCGGAAGCGGATCTGGGTGTTGCGTTAGATGGTGATGCCGATCGATTGATTCTTGTTGACCATAAGGGAGAGATCGTCGATGGCGATGAGATCCTCTTCATCATTGCCCAGGCGTTACAGCAGAGCGGTGAGTTGCATGGCGGTGTCGTTGGTACGCTGATGACTAATCTTGGTTTAGAGCAAGCGCTGGCAAAAATGGATATTCCGTTCGTGCGAGCTAAAGTGGGCGATCGCTATGTATTAGAGCAGCTCGCAGAGCACGACTGGAATTTGGGTGGCGAAGGGTCAGGTCACATTGTCTGTCGTAATATTCTACCGACGGGTGATGCGACCATTGCCGCTGTTCAGGTGCTTAAAGCGGTCGTGCAGTCAGGCAAAACGATTAATCAGCTGAAGCACGGTATGCAAAAACTACCGCAGAAGATGATCAACGTGCGCTTGGCTAAGAAGGTAGATATCGCATCTTCGCCAGCCGTGGCAGAGCATGTTGCAGCAGCCGAGGCGCGTTTGGCTGATCGTGGTCGCGTATTGCTACGTCCCTCCGGGACTGAGCCTGTGGTCCGTGTTATGGTTGAAGGCTCCGATCTTGATGAGGTGGATCAGGTCTGTGAGACACTGGCGGGGCAGGTTGAAAAAGAGCTGCAGGCGCTTGTATCTTGACGGGTGCTCGGGTAAGATTTGCGCCTCTTTTAAATGGCACCCCTGTTTTCGGTGCGTAATTAAGGTTTAAAGCTAGAATGGAAACCATCGTTCTTATCATTCACGTATTGCTTGCAGCAGCGGTTATCGGCCTGATTCTTATTCAGCAGGGTAAGGGTGCAGAAGCGGGTGCGTCATTTGGTGGTGGTGCCTCTCAAACTGTTTTCGGTAGCCAGGGTAGCGGTAGCTTCCTAGGTCGCGTTACAGCCATTCTTGCTGCGGGTATCTTTGTAACCAGCTTCGTTTTGGCTGTGTTCGCGAAAGAGAAAGCCGCGTCTGTTGGTGATGCAGGTATCCCTGATGCTGCAACGATTGAAGCGGCTGCCCAGGTTGAGCAAGCGTCAACAACGGAACTGCCTGTTGTGTCGGAATCAGAGATTCCAACAGCAGGAGACAATTAAAAGTTTAGCCCAGGTGGTGGAATTGGTAGACACGCTATCTTGAGGGGGTAGTGTCTTAGGACGTGCCGGTTCGAGTCCGGCTCTGGGCACCAAGTTGTAAACGCAGTGGGTGAAGCGTAAAATTTACCTGTTTTTGATGCGGGGTGGAGCAGCCTGGTAGCTCGTCGGGCTCATAACCCGAAGGTCGTCAGTTCAAATCTGGCCCCCGCTACCAACTTTACGTTGGGTATTTGTGAAAATCCTGAAGACTAGTTTTGACGGGTTTTTACTACCACTTTTAGGATGTTACATCCTTGTTTGGTAAGCCCCTTTATGGGGCTTTTTCGTAGCTATTTGATGGCCGCGTCCAAACAGAAGACAGTGATATCTGCCTTCCGTACATGGTGGTAGATAAGTCAAAAATGGGTCTATATGACCCATTTTTTGTTTTTGAAATTTATAGGTGAACAGTGTCAGCAAAATTAAAGCTGTTACAAGAGTTGATTGATCCAGTTGTGCAGGGCTTAGATTTGGAGCTTTGGGGGCTGGAGTACAACGCGTCAGGTAAAAATAGCCTGTTGCGTATCTATATAGATGGCCCTAACGGAGTGTCGGTCGATGACTGTGCGCGCGTTAGCCAGCAGGTGAGTGCTGTGATGGATGTAGAAGACCCCATCTCAGAGAACTACACCCTTGAAGTCTCATCCCCAGGGATGGATCGTCCCCTTTACACTCTAGAGCAATTCGCTGCGTATGCTGGCCATACGATTCAACTGCGTCTGCGCTCGCCGTTTGAGGGGCGTCGCAAGTTTAAAGGGATTCTTAACGGCATCGAAGGCGAAGATGTGCTTTTGGTCGTTGATGATCACGAATATTTGTTACCGCATGACCTGATCGATCGGGCCAATGTGGTGCCGCAATTTTAATCCGCTTTGACTATTAGGAGCGAAGAACTGATATGAATAAAGAGATTCTACTGGTTGCTGAAGCCGTCTCTAACGAAAAAGATGTCCCGAAAGCGGTCATCTTTGAGGCGATTGAAGTCGCGCTGGCAACAGCCACTAAGAAGCGCTACGACGAAGAAGCTGATATCCGAGTGGTTATCGACCGTGCAACGGGCGATTATGACACCTTCCGCCGTTGGTTGGTTGTGGATAACGAAGCGGTTCCTGCACTGGGTACCGAGTTGACCATGCAAGAGGCAGAAGAGATCGACACTAATCTGCAGCCTGGTGATTACCACGAAGAGCAGGTTGAGTCGGTTGCATTCGGTCGTATCGCAGCTCAAACAGCGAAGCAAGTTATCGTACAAAAAGTCCGTGAGGCTGAGCGCGCTAAAGTAGTTGATCTTTACCGTGATCGCCAGGGCGAATTGATCGCGGGTACTGTTAAGAAAGTGACTCGCGACAATGTGATTGTTGATCTGGGTAACAACGCAGAAGCACTTCTGCCACGTGAAAACCTACTACCTCGTGAAATCTTCCGTATGGGTGAGCGTGTTCGCGCGGTGCTTCAAGAAGTTCGTTCTGAAGGTCGCGGCCCACAGCTTATCCTTAGCCGTACTTCAAACGAGATGTTGATCGAACTCTTCTCTATCGAAGTGCCAGAGATCGCCGAGCAGATGATTGAGATCCGTGCAGCGGCTCGTGATCCAGGTGCTCGCTCTAAGATCGCTGTTAAGACTCAGGATCGTCGTCTAGATCCTGTAGGTGCCTGTGTTGGTATGCGCGGTGCGCGTGTTCAAGCCGTCTCTGATGAGTTGGGTGGTGAGCGTGTCGATATCATCCTTTGGGACGACAACCCTGCGCAGCTTGTGATCAATGCAATGGCGCCTGCTGAAGTCGCTTCGATCGTTATGGACGAAGAGACTCACTCAATGGACGTCGCGGTTGATGAAGATGCTTTGGCGATGGCGATCGGTCGTGCCGGTCAGAACGTTCGTCTAGCAGCAGAGTTGACTGGTTGGGAACTGAACGTGATGAGCGAAGCGGAAGCGGCGTCTAAACACGAGTCTGAAGTGGGTAAAACAGTGGATCTGTTCATCAAGCACCTTGATGTCGACAGCGACCTTGCTGAGATCCTAGTTGCTGAGGGCTTCACCACGCTTGAGGAAGTTGCCTACGTACCGGCTAACGAAATGCTTGAGATCGAAGAGTTTGACGAGGAGATCGTTGACGCCCTTCGTGAACGCGCAAAAGATGCACTGCTTAACCTTGCAATTGCAGGTGAAGAGCAACTTGGCGATGTAGAGCCAGCAGAAGACCTCCTAACTATGGAAGGTATGGAACGTACCCTAGCGTACACATTAGCAAGCCGTGGTGTGGTTACCATGGAAGATCTTGCAGAACAGTCTATTGAAGAGCTGCTAGACATTGAAGGCATGACCGAAGAGCGCGCAGGTGAGTTGATTATGACAGCGCGTGCACCTTGGTTTGCAGAAGATCAGCAGTAATTAGACAACGGAAAAGGAGAACCCATTTATGGCAGAAGTAACGATTAAACAGCTTGCCGATGTGGTTGGTGTATCCGTTGAGCGTTTGTTAACACAGATGCAGGAAGCGGGAGTCGAAGGTAAATCCAACGATTCAACTGTCACAGAGATAGAGCGTCAGCAGCTATTAGCCCATTTGAAACGCAGTCACGGCGAAGATGCCGATGACGTTGGCGCACCGAAGAAGATCACGCTTAAGCGTAAGACAACCTCTACGCTGAAAGTGGGCGGTGCCGGCAGTCGTAAAACCGTTAACGTTGAAGTGCGTAAAAAGCGTACCTACGTGAAACGTACAGAGATTGAACAGGCTCCAGAAGCTCCAGCAGTGGAAGAGACTCCAGTGGCAGCGCCTGAACCACAGGTTGAAGCACAGGTTATTGAAGCGGCACCAGAGGTGGCGGTTGAAACAGCTGCAGAGCCTAAAGTGGAAGCGCCAAAAGCGGAAGTTAAAGAGGCTGCTGAGCCGGTTAAAGCTGAAGAGCCTAAACCTGAGCCAGTGGTTGAAACGCCGGTTGAGAAGAAACCAGCTGCGGAACCTAAAACTGAAAATCCTCGCAACAAGAACAAGCAGCGCGATGAGCGCCGTAACAACCAGCGTGATAACGACGATCGTCGTAAGTCGAAAGGTCGTGGTAATGGCACGCTGAACGCTCGTCCGGGTAAAGGCGGTAAGCCAGGTCGTGGTAAGCCAATGCGTCAAGGCGATAACCAGCACGGCTTTAAAGAGCCGACGACTGCGATTGTTCATGAAGTCTCTATTCCAGAGAGCATCACGGTTGCTGATCTGGCTAAGAAGATGTCGATCAAAGCGGCTGAAGTGATCAAGGTGATGTTCAAGATGGGTGCGATGGCAACCATCAACCAGCCAATCGACCAAGATACTGCGATCCTTGTGGTAGAAGAGATGGGCCACAAAGCGGTGCCTATGGTTGAGAACGCGATCGAAGATGAGTTGATGGAGTCGGTGGCCGCTCACAGCGGTGAGTCTGTGACACGTGCTCCGGTTGTTACTGTTATGGGTCACGTTGACCACGGTAAAACATCCCTGCTCGATTACATCCGTTCAACACGCGTAGCCTCTGGCGAGTCTGGCGGTATTACCCAGCACATCGGTGCTTACCACGTTGAGACTGACAACGGCATGGTGACCTTCCTAGATACTCCTGGACACGCCGCGTTCACCGCTATGCGTGCCCGTGGTGCCTCTTTGACGGATATCGTTGTCCTGGTAGTTGCCGCAGATGATGGTGTGATGCCACAGACTGAAGAGGCGGTTCAGCACGCTAAAGCGGCTGGTGTACCTCTTGTAGTTGCGGTCAACAAGGTCGATAAAGAGGAAGCGGATCCAGATCGAGTTAAGAACGAGCTGGCTCAACGTGATGTTATTCCTGAAGATTGGGGCGGCGATGTTCAGTTCTGTCCAGTCTCTGCTAAAACAGGTCAGGGCATTGATGAGCTGCTTGAAGCGATCCTTCTTCAATCAGAAATTCTTGAGCTTGAAGCAGTTCCAGATGCGCCAGGTACAGGTGTTGTCGTTGAATCACGTCTAGATAAAGGTCGTGGTCCGGTTGCTACGCTACTGGTTCAAAACGGTACCCTTAAGCGCGGTGATATCGTACTAGCTGGTCTTCACTACGGTCGTGTACGTGCCATGCTTGATGAAAACGGCAACCCGCTAGAAGCGGGTGGCCCTGCGATTCCTGTTGAGATTCAAGGTCTAGACGGAACGCCAGATGCAGGTGAAGACTTCACCGTAGTATCCACTGAGAAGAAAGCGCGTGAAATCGCTCTATTCCGTCAGGGTAAATACCGTGAAGTTAAACTGCAGCGTCAGCAACAGGCGAAACTTGAGAACCTATTCTCGAACATGGAAGCGGGTGAAGTTAAGTCGCTTAACATCGTCCTTAAGACCGACGTTCGAGGCTCTCTAGAGGCGCTGACTAGCTCACTAGAAGATCTCTCTACCGATGAAGTAAAAGTGAACATCGTCTCTGGCGGTGTTGGTGGTATCGGTGAAACCGATGCTAACCTTGCGTTGGCCTCCTCAGCGATCCTAATCGGCTTTAACGTTCGTGCAGACGCTCAGGCGCGTGCGATTGTTGAGCGTGAAGAGATGGAGCTTCGCTACTACAGTGTTATCTACGACATCATCGATGACGTGAAACAGGCGATGAGTGGTCTACTCTCTCCTGAGTTCAAAGAGGAGATTGTTGGTATTGCTGAAGTTCGTGATGTCTTCCGTGCGCCTAAGATCGGTGCGGTTGCCGGTTGTATGGTTATCGAAGGTACAATCTTCCGTAATAAACGCATCCGTGTCCTACGTGATAACGTCGTTATCTACGAAGGTGAGCTTGAGTCACTGCGTCGCTTTAAAGACAACGTCAACGAAGTTCGTCAGAACATGGAGTGTGGTATCGGCGTGAAGAACTACAACGATGTTAAAGTCGGCGACCAGATTGAGGTTTACGACACAGTTGAAGTTCAACGTACCATCTAAGAGGTTGTATGGCTCGCGATTTTAAACGCACAGACCGAGTAGGGGACCAGATCCAGCGTGATTTGGCGACCCTTATTCAGCGTGAGATTAAAGATCCACGCATTGGAATGGTGACGATTAACCACGTCAAAGTAGCGAAAGACTTAGGCTATGCGGATGTCTACATTACCGTTCTCCCACTGGGTGAACAGGATGAGGCGGAAGCGACCAAGCAGAGCCTAGAGGTGCTTAAGCAGGCTGCAGGTTTCCTTCGTGCTGAACTGGCAAAAGGCATCTCACTGCGAGTCATGCCGGCGTTACGTTTCCATTATGACGAGAGCATTCATCGCGGTCGTCACCTAACGAGCTTGATCGAGAAGGCTCGCCGTCTCGAAGATAACGAGGGCTAACATGGCTCGACGTAAAAAAGGACGCCGCATTGACGGCGTCTTTTTGCTTGATAAGCCTCAGGGCATCAGCTCGAATGCTGCCCTGCAGAAGGTAAAACGTCTGTATGACGCAGCGAAAGCGGGTCACACAGGCGCACTAGACCCTCTAGCTACCGGTATGTTGCCCATCTGTTTGGGTGAAGCGACTAAGTTTTCACAGTTTCTTCTCGATTCTGATAAGCGCTATATCACAACGGCAAAGCTAGGGGTTCGCACTGACAGCAGTGATGCTGATGGCGAAGTGATCGAAACTAAGCCTGTTCCTGAGTTAGATCGAGACGCGTTAAACGATCTGATTCAAGCCAAATTCTCTGGCGAAATCGAACAGGTTCCATCGATGTTCTCGGCCTTAAAGCACAATGGCCAGCCGCTTTACAAGCTGGCGCGCAAAGGTGAAAAGGTCGAAGTTAAGCCGCGTCAGGTATGCATTTACGAGATCAAACTGCTGGATCTGCGTGCTGATGAGATTGATCTTGAGGTGCACTGTTCTAAAGGCACCTATATTCGCTCCATCGTCGAAGACCTAGGTCTGGCACTTGGCTGTGGTGCGCATGTCAGTATGTTGCGACGGCTTGCCGTGGCTACCTACGATCGAAGCGCAATGCTGACACTCGAACAGTTGAATGAGATTGCACAACATCGTGAGTCAGATCAGTCGTTAGAGTGCATACAAATGCGTTTAGATGCGCTATTATTGCCGCCCTGGAGTGCAGTGGAGTCATTGCCTTCAATCGAATTACCCGCAGATTTAGCAAATCGTCTTCTGCAGGGGCAACGTTTAGGGGAGTTATTCTCAGAGCGCGGCCTCGTCAGACTCTTTGCTGAAGAGCGATTCTTAGGTATGGCTGAAGTGGATGATGAGGGGCGATTACGCGCTCGTCGACTACTCGATACCTCTGAAAACTGATTTACCCTCAAGGGTATGACGCTTCACTGAAAATATGCTCGGTGTTGCGCGACTTAACCCGCAGCCTAGGCTGTGTGCATATTGCTAATAGGAGATAAAACAATGGCATTGTCTGTTGAAAAGAAAGCTGAAATCGTTGCAGCGTACGGTCGTGGTCAGAACGATACTGGTTCACCAGAAGTTCAAGTTGCCCTTCTAACTGCAAACATTGAAGGCCTTCAGGGTCACTTCAAAGCGAACAAGCAGGATCACCACTCACGTCGTGGTCTAATTCGTATGGTTAACCAGCGTCGTAAGCTGCTGGACTACCTTAAGAAGAAAGATGCTACTCGCTACGTTGAGTTGATCGGTCGTCTAGGTCTTCGTCGCTAAGAGCTAGATACCCAGTTAGGGCCATACTTAGTATGGCCCTTTCTACTTTAAACCCTCCGCAAAACCAAATGATCTGACAGCCTGTACTCACTTGAGTTTACTGAATTCAACTGAGTACTGGCTTTAAAAGAGTGAAGATCAGGGGACGCGGAACATAGTTAATTACTAGGAGTTAATCGATGTTTAACACGGTTACTAAAACGTTCCAGTTCGGTAATGACACCGTAACGATCGAAACTGGTAAGGTCGCTCGTCAGGCGACTGGTGCAGTTATGGTTACTGTTAACGAAAAGACACAGGTTCTGTGTACTGTCGTTGGCGCAAAAACAGCGAAAGAGGGACAAGACTTCTTCCCACTTTCAGTGCACTACCAAGAGAAATACTACGCAGTTGGCCGTATCCCTGGTGGCTTCTTCAAACGTGAAGGCCGTCCAACTGAGAAAGAGACACTAACGTCTCGTCTAATCGACCGCCCAATTCGTCCACTGTTCCCTAAAGGGTTCATGAACGAAGTTCAGGTGGTGTGTACTGTGGTCTCTTCTGATAAGAATGTTGATCCAGATATCGCTGCAATGATCGGTACCTCTGCAGCACTCACCATCTCTGGTATCCCATTTGTTGGCCCAATCGGTGCAGCACGTGTGGGCTTCACGGAAGATGAAGGTTACATCCTTAACCCAACCTACGAAGCGCTAGCAAACTCTGAACTAGACATGGTCGTAGCGGGTACCAACGAAGCGGTACTGATGGTTGAGTCAGAAGCGAAAGAGCTTAGCGAAGATGAGATGCTAGGTGCGGTTCTATTTGCTCACCAAGAGATGCAAGTGGTTATCAACGCCGTTAACGAATTTGCCGCCGAAGCCGCTAAACCTAAGTGGGATTGGCAGCCAGCTGCTAAAAACGAAGCGCTGACTGATGCGATTACTGCTGCATTCGGTGCACAGGTTGAAGCAGCCTTCCAAGTAGCAGACAAGATGGAGCGTCAAGACACGCTTAAAGCACTTCGCGATGCCGCTGTAGAGCAGTTTGCAACAGGTGAAGAGGGCGCACCAGGCGCTGGTGAAGTCTCTAAAGTATTCGCGTCTATCGAGAAAGCAACTGTACGTGAGCGCATCCTTAGCGGTCAGCCACGTATTGACGGTCGTGACGGTAAAACCGTTCGTCCAATCGAAGTGGAAGTGGGCGTTCTTAAAAACGTACACGGTTCAGCTCTGTTCACTCGTGGTGAAACTCAGGCAATCGTTACCTGTACACTGGGTACAAGCCGTGACGTACAGATCATCGATGCGCTTGAAGGCGAGCGTCGTGATCCATTCATGCTTCAGTACAACTTCCCTCCATACTCTGTTGGTGAAGCTGGCCGTATGGGTGGTGCAGGTCGTCGTGAAATCGGTCACGGTCGTCTGGCTCGTCGTGGTGTCTCTGCGGTACTTCCAACTCAGGAAGCCTTCCCATACACCATGCGTCTTGTTTCTGAGATCACTGAATCAAACGGTTCATCATCAATGGCCTCTGTCTGTGGCTCTTCACTTGCCATGATGGATGCGGGTGTACC
The DNA here is from genome assembly GCF_013283295.1 of Marinobacterium sp. xm-m-312. Classification (NCBI taxonomy): domain Bacteria; kingdom Pseudomonadati; phylum Pseudomonadota; class Gammaproteobacteria; order Oceanospirillales; family Oceanospirillaceae; genus Marinobacterium; species Marinobacterium sp. xm-m-312. The sequence continues at coordinate 240,491 of NZ_WBYS01000005.1, forward strand.
AGTCAGTTCAGCGGTTGCCGGTATCGCAATGGGTCTGGTTAAAGAGGGCGATCGTTTCGCTGTCCTAACCGATATCCTGGGTGACGAAGACCACCTAGGTGATATGGACTTTAAAGTAGCGGGTACCGAAGCGGGTGTTACAGCTCTGCAGATGGATATCAAGATCACGGGTATCACTGAAGAGATCATGGAGATCGCTCTAGAACAGGCACTGGACGCTCGTGTTCACATCCTACGTGAGATGGCGAAAGTGATCGGTTACGCTCGTCCAGAACTGGCTGACCACGCTCCTGCCATGACTCAGCTTAAAGTGAACCCAGAGAAGATCCGCGACGTTATCGGTAAAGGTGGTGCAACTATCCGCTCTATTACTGAAGAGACAGGCGCTTCAATCGATCTAGATGACGACGGTACTGTTCGTATCTACGCAGACAACAAAGCAGCTTCACAAGCAGCTGTTGACCGTGTTGTTGCGATCACTGCAGAAGCAGAGATCGGCAAGATCTACGAAGGTAAGGTTGTTCGCATCGAAGAGTTCGGCGCATTCGTTAACATCCTTCCTGGTAAAGATGGTCTAGTACACATTTCACAGATCGCTAAAGAGCGCGTGAACGCAGTAACTGACTACATCAACATGGATGACGTCATTAAAGTTAAAGTACTGGACGTCGATAACCGCGGCCGTATCAAGCTTTCAATGAAAGATCTTGAAGAGGACGAAACTGCAGAGAACTAATCACTGCTGATTCGCACTAAAAAAACCGCCTTTATGGCGGTTTTTTGTTGGAGCGGTCTTAAAAAGGCCGCGATTGTTTTAGAAAGCAGATGACAGGCTAAAGCCAGTCACTGGAGCGCTGATCTTCCTACGAAGTATGGTGACTGGCCTTCAGCCTGTCACCCGCTGTTGAAATCGATCGGGGTTTCAGCAGAGCTGAATTCCCTCCTACAATAGGACTTCGCGATAAGCCCGCAACGGAGTCCTACTGTAGGAGCGAATTGCCCCGAAGGGCAAACCGTGAAAAGATGCTCCAACACCATTAAAGAACCGAAGGTTCATCCTCAACCGGCTCTTTATCACGCCATGCGCGGTAGACGCGATAGGCGTAGATGGTGCCTAGGACATTTAGGAAGTCTAGGGTGACTGAGATCAGCATCGAGATCATGCTGCTTGGATCGACCATCGGCGATAGGATCACCTCTAGAATGAACAGGCCACCAAAGATCAGAGCCAGACCTTTGAACATGGTCCAGAACAGGCCGTCAGTGCCTTCCCAGCTCTCTTTCATCGAGTCGATTGGCCCTTTACCTTCAATGACACAGATGGCGTTAGCCAGGGCTAAGCGAACGGCTATATAGATACCGGGGGCGATCAGCAACATGAGTCCCAGTGCTGTTACCAATGCCGAAAGCACGAAGGTTAAAAATAGTCTGCCCCAGCAGCGGAATGCCATAAACCAGCTTTGCGTGGTTGTGATCGAACCTCCATCGATGACGGCTTGCATATAGAAGATGGTCGCCGCTAGGTAGATAGGAACAAACAGCATGTCCATACCGGTTAGCAGAATCAGCTGTGCCTGCATGTTGCTCGACTCATCCACTCCGGAAATAGTGCTCATCTGGATGATCATCAGAATGATCAGAAACGGCAGTTGAATGCTCAATAGAGCACTGAAGTTGGAACGGAAGAAGAAAAACGATTGTTGTAGATAATCTTTAGTCATAAAACTCTAGCGCTTAGGCTTAGTCAGTAAATAGGTGCAAAAATGTCCTGTATCTTGGTCAAGCTCGACAGACTCGAAGTAGCTTGATGCGATACGTTTCAGTGGTACATGCTGGTTCACGACGAAACAGGCTTTCCCCTCTGCTGCTAACAGTCTAGCGGCATTTCTCGAAAAGCGGTCAGTTAAATCGTAATCGATCCCAAAACCACTATGAAAGGGCGGGTTACATAGTATCAGATCGTACTCAGAGGCCAACTCTTCACCGGCATTGGTTAAGCAAACTTCAGCCTGAAAGTTCGCTGCTGCCAAGGTTGCTTGCGTCGCTTTGATTGCTGCTGCGTTATTGTCAGTCGCTGTGATGAAAGATGCTTGGCTACAGGAAGCGAGAGTAAGATAACCTGATCCACAGCCCAGGTCTAACACACGATCGGCTCCAATCGGTAGCGGACGATTGAGGATATAAGGTAGGCGCTCAATCAGCTGCTGGCTACCTTGGTCGATTTTTTTCCAACCATATACACCGGGCTTTGATAGTAGTGAGTATTCACTTACTTTGGAAACCTCTCGGACTTGATGATAGTCTTGATCATCTAACGGTGTGCCTGTTGCCTGGCCTACTGTGAGTTCGACCCTCCAGCTATCGCCGCCCAATTTAACCTCAGAGCGATCACCGTTTAGGCATTTTTGGCCATTTTTGGCGTAGCTTTTTATCCCTTCTGATTTATCACCCAACAAGATTAGGCGAGCACCGGACTTTAACTGCTCTGCTGCCAAATTGATGAGATGATTAACAACCGCCTTCTCTTTGCTGATGCGATACAGAATAAGATCAGTGGTTAAGTCTGTAGGCCACTCAAAATCAGAGAGTGAGCATTGCCAGCCTTGAGCGCAAAGTGCTTGTTGCTGATCAAAGCGGTTGGTCAGAGCCTGCCAACCGGAGGCGGCTTGAACTGTTTTTGGGTTGAGGTTTTCATCAACAATCAGAAGGCCGTTTGGATTGGCTTGAATCTCCTGATTGATGAGCGATTCGAAGTTAGCCATTAAAGATGCTGGCTACCTCGTCGTCAGTGAGCTCTCGCCACTCACCCTCATAGAGATCATCATCCAGTGCGATCGGTCCAATCGATTCGCGATGCAGCTCTTCTACTTTGTTACCCAGTGCTGCGAACATGCGCTTTACTTGGTGGTAGCGTCCTTCGAACAGCTCCACTCTGGCTACCTGCTCAGAGAGAATCTCTAATTTTGCCGGTTTAGTGAGCTCTTTCTCACCATTAAGCTGAATACCGCGCTCGAATTTCTCGATGTAGCTCTCATCAATCGGGTCTGCCAAGGTCGCTTCATAGATCTTACCCAGCTTATGACGTGGCGAGGTGATACGGTGACACCACTGCCCGTTATCACTGAGCAGTACTAACCCTGTTGTATCAACATCTAACCGACCGGCAATGGTTAGGTTATCAACACGGGGCAGCTCGATTAGACCCAACACCGATGCATGATCCCCTTCGTCGTGTGAGCAGACGTAACCCAGGGGTTTATTAAGCATGATGTAGCGATCACGCGGGGCTTCAATTTCGTAGCCGTCCAGAATGACTTCATCCTCTTCAGCCACTTTGCGTGCGGGGTTCTTTTCGAGTTCGCCATTCACTCGTACCTCTTCAGCGTGCAGCATGCGCTTCACCTCTTTACGAGAGAAACCGGTGGATTGAGCAAGGTACTTATCGAGTCGCATAGGAAGGGTTCACCTGAATTAAGATTTTTGCATTATACCGGAGCAGCCAGTGGCTGCGAACAATCAGGTGATTTCTTATCCCGATTCGCTAAAATAGCAGCACAAACTGTTAGGAGTCGTGTGTGAAGCTATTTGTTGATGATCTTACCCATGTTGATTTTACCTATCTGGACGCACAACGCGGTCTTGTGGGTGAGTCCTGGGCTGTCCGTTTAGAGCTGGACGGCCAATTAAACGATGAGGGGATGATTGTCGATTTTGGCATCGTTAAAAAGCGCGTGAAACAGTGGTTTGATGCTGGCTTAGATCACTCGTTAGTGATTGCCGATAAGACAGCTAACCTAAAGGTGACTACAGCAGAACAGAACACGACTGTGGAGTGGCTCTACCCATCGGGTGAGCCCCTTCGTTGCAGCGCGCCACATCAAGCGTTTGAGATCCTTCCCGTGGATGCGATAGAGCCTGAACCCGTCGCTCGTTGGTGTGAACAGGAGTTAGCTGCGATCTTTCCAACGGTCAGTGGTATCAAAGTGACTCTATACCCTGAGGTGATTGACGGTGCCTACTACCATTACACACACGGTCTACAGAAGCATGAGGGTAACTGCCAACGTATCGCTCATGGACACCGCTCAAGAATCCATATTCTAGTTGATGGTGAGCGTGATCTAGCACTTGAAGCGCAGTGGGCAAAGCGCTTTGAAGATATCTACATAGGGACAGAAGATCACGTTGTCAGTCGCACTGAACAGTCTGTCGATTTTGCCTACCAAGCACCCCAGGGGACATTCAGCCTAACGCTTCCTACCTCAGTGGTCTACATGATCGACACGGAATCTACCGTGGAGTTGATCGCCAATCACCTGGCGCAAACCATTGCTGCAACCCTACCTGGCAAACAGATTGAAGTGCGTGCGTTTGAGGGGATTGGTAAGGGTTCGATCGCAACGGCTTAGCGATCGAACTCCAGATTATCAATTAGACGAGCGTGACCCAAATAGGCGGCCGCTAAAATCACCAATTGAGTGTCATCCGGTGTCGCCGGCTGAAGCGTATTGCGATTAACGATATGCACGTAATCACGACGGAACCCTGCCTCTTCTAGTGCTTCACTCGCTTTGACCTGTAGCACTGCAAACTCGTTGCTACCCGCTTGAACCTGATCACGGATTTGGCTCAGTTGCTGGTAGAGCGCTGGCGCTGCAGCCAGTTCGCTGTCGGTTAGATAACCGTTACGAGAGCTCAGGGCTAAACCTGAGTCAGCACGGGCTGTCTCTTCCCCAACAATCTCAATGGGCATCGATAGATCATCGACCATACGGCGGATCACGTGCAGCTGTTGAAAGTCTTTCCGACCAAATACCGCTAGGTCAGGTTGGACCAAATTAAACAGTTTGTTGACGATGGTCGTGACACCGCGGAAGTGTCCGGGGCGGCTAGCACCGCAGTAAAGATTAGAGACTTCTGGTACTTCAACAAAGGTCTGTGAATCACGACCCTTTGGGTAGACCTCTGCCTCAGCTGGCGCAAACAGCAGATCACAGCCAAACTCTTTCAGACTTGCCTGATCCTCTTCAAGGGTGCGCGGGTATCGTTCCAAGTCGTCAGCGTTATTAAACTGTAACGGGTTAACGAAGATCGATGAGACAACAAAGTCTGAAAGCTCGCGAGCCCGAATCAAAAGATTTAAGTGACCTTGATGAAGGTTGCCCATGGTCGGCACGAAGCCGATCTTTTTACCTGCAGCACGTGCTGCAGTGACCGCAGCTCGAAGCTCGGCAATGGTCGTAACGGTTTTCATAGATTATTCGAAACTGTGCTCTGGGCCAGGGAATGTGCCGCTTTTAACGTCGGCAACGTACTGTTCAATCGCCTCTTGGATCGAGCCAGCACCTTCCATAAAGTTTTTAACGAATTTGGGACGCCGTCCAGGTGTAATACCTAGCAGATCATGCATTACAAGCACTTGAGCATCGGTAAGATTACCTGCACCGATGCCAATCACTGGGATGTCGAGGTTTTTAGTGATTTCACAGGCCAGTAGGGTTGGCACACACTCTAACACCAGCATATCTGCGCCTGCGTCCTGTAAGCGCTGAGCGTCCTCAAGCATCAACGTCGCAGCATGATTGTCGCGTCCCTGTACCTTGTATCCACCCAATTTATTGACCGATTGTGGTGTTAAACCTAGGTGTGCGCAGACAGGTACGCCTTGGCGGCTGAGTGCTGAAATGGTGTCAGTTAACCAAGCACCGCCTTCCAATTTGACTATGTGGGCACCTGCACGCATCAGTTTTGCGGCACTCTCTTCCGCTTGCTGAGTGTTTGAGTAGCTCATAAAGGGCAGGTCAGACACGATCAGCGACCCTTGGTTGCCCATAGCCACCGCGCGAGTGTGGTAGGCCATATCGTCAACCGTTACCGGCAGTGTGCTGGATTCACCTTGCAGAACCATGCCCAATGAATCACCGACCAGTATCAGGTCTACGCCAGCACTGCTGGCGACATGGGCGAAGGTTGCATCGTAAGCAGTTAGAACCGCAAACTTCTCTCCCGCCTGTTTTTTCTCAATTAAACGGTGCAGGCTTGGTGTGCTCATTTAATCAGTCTCTCTATTCGATAAGATGCGCACTATTATAGTGCGATTGGTTCCAGTGTGCCCATAGGACATTCCAGCAAAATTTCGCTTAGGTGATCACCATTTGGTAGCACTAAATTGGGTTCAATCTCAGCGAGAGGGTAGAGGACAAAGCTTCTCTCACGCATAAAAGCGTGGGGTACAGTAAGCCGCTCAGTGTTAATGACTTGATCACCAAAGAGTAAAATATCCAGATCTAAGGTTCTCGGCCCCCAGTGTTGCACTCGAACACGATCATGGGACTGCTCTATCGCTTGCAGTTCATCCAACAGTTGTTCAGCTTCTAAGCTTGTCTCGAGGCAAGCAACCGCATTGATGTAGTCGGGTTGTCCAGGAGGACCCACTGGATCTGAGCGATAGAGTCTGGAGTGCTCTACTAGCTTAGAGTTGGGAATCGCCTGAAGTTCTCGCAGAGCGTCAGCCACCTGCTGTAGAGGATTCTCTAAATTGCTGCCCAATCCAATATAGGCGCGAATCATCTTATGACTGCTCTTTTGGCTTACGATTAGGACGGCGACGGCGAGAGCGTTTGCGGCGCTCTTCAGCGGGTATCTGAGGACGAGCATTGGGTTGGCTGTTCTGGTATTCGGTCCACCAACCACTGATTCCGTTAAGATCTTCACCACTCTCTTCACGCAACACTAATAGATCGTAGCCAGCACGGAAGCGAGGGTGCTCCATTAGTTGATCGGCACGATCGCGGCGCATTAGACGGTGCTGCATCTCCCAGATTTCACGAATCGTCGTGGAGAAACGTCTTGGAATGGCAGTCGCTCGGACCTGTTCACCTAGGATCTGATTAGCGGCCTCGTGAAGTCGCTGTAGAGGCGGTAGGTCTTTGTGTCCTTCAAGATCACGCATGCGATCCACCAGCGGGTACCAAAGCATCGCTGCAAATAGAAAAGCGGGGTTGACGCTCTTATCCTGAGCAAGGCGGCGATCAGTATTGCGTAACGCATTGTTAACTAGCTGCTCAACTGGGTACTCATCGCTACCTAACATGCGATCAGTGGCCGGTAGAAGGTACTTAAATAGATCAAAACGGAGCAGTTGGCGAAGGCAGGCTTCGCCGTAACCGGTTTGTAATAGCTTAAGTACTTCATCAAACATGCGAGCAGGAGCTACTTTGCTGATTAAGCCACCCAGTTTATGAATCGGTTGGGCGGTGTCGGGGTCGATATCAAAGCTCAGTTTTGCAGCAAAGCGAGCGGCGCGCAGCATGCGAACAGGGTCTTCACGGTAGCGCTCTTCAGCATCGCCGATGATGCGAATACGCTTCTCAAGAAGATCTGGGTAGCCATTAGCGAAGTCGTAAACGGAGTTGTCTTCAACGTTGTAGTAGAGCGCGTTAATCGAGAAGTCGCGGCGCTTTGCATCCTCTTCGATCGTGCCGTAGACATTATCACGCAGCAGCATGCCAGAGGCGGCCTGTCGTGATTGATCCTTAGAGGTTGAAACGCTGTCGTGTCCGGCACGGAAAGTGGTGACTTCGATGATCTCTCGACCAAAACGGACGTGGACGATCTTGAAGCGGCGACCAATAAGTCGAGCACGCTTAAATAGGGGTTCTGCTTGCTCAGGGGTTGCGGAGGTAGCAACGTCAAAATCTTTAGGGTTTTTGCCGACCAGAAGATCGCGTACACAGCCACCGACTAGATAGCCATCGTAGCCGTTATCAAGCAAACGGTAGACGACACGCATGGCATTGTCATCCAGAGCGTGGCGAGGAATGTTATGGATCGACTCGGGAACAACGCGACGTTCACCTTCCGGCAAAATGGCTGTGACTAGATCATCCGCTTGGGTGTTTTCAATATTGGCTTCAGTGATCGGTGCCGCTTTAGTACGAAGCGCAAAATAGAGGCCAGCAATCGCGGCAATGCCCAAAAGGAACAGAACAATTTGAGAAGTCATTTAAAAACAGTTCGAGTCAAAATACAAAGGCGCTAGTCTACCAGTAGTTAGTAAGAATTAATAACCGGTCTGAAAATGTCTTATATAAAATGAATTTTAGAGGGGTAGGATTTGCGTTTGGGGGTTCGAGCGTGAGGCTGCCACCAATAATTTGGTGTTATTTTTATTGTCCCTTGCGGTGACAGTCCTCACGATCGAGTAATGCTCCATTTTTATTTTTATTCGGAGCAGGTATTTCGTCGGCACCTTTTGCTCTTGTTATTTTTATTTGAGCTAAGTATTGCGCCGTCCTTTCTTGTTGTTGTGGAGCGACTATAGGTAATCCATTAGCTCTATTCAACCCTAAAGTGAAAAAAATTTAACACTTCATACCAAAGTCTAAATAACTAGCTGTTTTTAATAACTTTTGGAACTTTTTGTATATCCCAAACGTCTAGTGCGAACTGAATAAAAGTCTCTACATCGCTCGGTATATCGCACTTTTCATCAATCTGCCCAAGCCTAACCATCGCCTTTTTAAGTTGTTTAATGATTTCCAATGGTTCTGTTGGCAAGGCGCACGCAAAGGTCTGTTTCGATAGTTTTTGTCCATCAGCGGCTAACACCAACGGCAAATGAGCATATTTCAGCAGAGGGTAGTCCTGTGTGAGCTGCAGTGCTCGCTGTTTATGCGTTTCATCAAGCAGATCTGACCCTCTAACAATGTCAGTCACTCCCTGTTCATAGTCATCCAGTACGACTGCAAGCTGATAAGCAACAATGCCATCACGACGGTAGAGAATGAAATCACCAACCCCTTCTGAAGGAGTCGGCTGAGAGCCTTGAAGGAGGTCATCAAACCCTGAACATTGCTCCACTTTAAATCGGACTGCGGTTGGCTCTTTATTGGCAGGGTGCAGCAAACAGTACCGATCGTAATGCGGTAAGGCGTGCCGACTCTTTAAGTCCGTTCGGCTACAACCACAGCGATATGCCTGCCCTTGAGCGATGAGCGACTGAAAGAGATCAGTGTAGCGATCGATTCGGTCAGTTTGACGCATGACCGTTTTATCCCAATGGAGACCGTAGGCTTCTAGCGCTTCAAGAATCGCCTTTTCATGCGCCTGCTGACAGCGTGGTTGATCAAGATCCTCTATTCGGACTAGCCAAAGTCCATGATGCTTTTTAGCTTCTAGGTAACTGGCCAGCGCGGTTAGCAGTGAGCCTTCGTGAAGAGGGCCTGTTGGAGAGGGGGCGAATCGACCAATGTAGTTCATTGTATGAATATAAAGGACATAAAAAAGCGCGGTACAAACCGCGCTTCTATTATTTGCCTGTCTGCTTTTCTTTTATCTCTGCAAGCGTCTTGCAGTCGATACAGAGAGTTGCCGTTGGTCGAGCTTCGAGTCGGCGAATACCGATCTCTACACCGCAGGCTTCACAATAGCCGAAATCGTCTTCATCGATTGACTCGAGTGCTTTATCGATCTTGCGAATCAGCTTGCGCTCACGATCTCGTGTGCGAAGTTCAAGGCTGAACTCCTCTTCCTGGCTGGCACGATCGGCAGGGTCAGCAAAGTTGCTAGCCTCTTCCTTAAGGTGGTTGATGGTTATATCGACCTCTTCCATCAGTTCGCGCTTCCACTCTTTAAGAATAAGTCGGAAGTGATCCTTCTGCGCATCGTTCATGTACTCTTCTGAGTCTTTGATGTCGTATGGCGCAATGTGAGTAAAAGATTCAGTATTACTGCTTGGCATAGTGTCTGCCTCGTACCCTGTGATTGTATTATTGCTCTCGATTATTGGGTAATACGTTGGATCGAGAGAGTCCGTTTTTTAGTAAGTCAGCGAAGTTACCAGAACAGTATAAAGATGGCTAGTCTCTGTTGGTGTAACAAGTATACTGTGTCGATTCGATCGGGAGGTGATATGTCTAAGAGTTGGAGTCAGCGTTCGCAGTTAATTGAATCCTTTAAAGTGATGGATCTGCTTAAACACGCTCATGCGTTAGCCGATCAGGGGCGCTCTATCATCCATTTAGGGGCGGGCGAACCCGATTTTGGTGCGGCACCCCAGGTGATCGAGGAGGCAAAACGTCTGCTGGACACTACCCCTATGACCTACACACCGGCAGCAGGTATTTCGGCTCTTCGTGAAAAAATTGCAGCCTTTCACCAACAGCGTTACGGGCAGAAGATCGCCGCAGACAATGTGTTAGTCACAGCAGGTGCTTCAGCTGCACTGCAATTGACCTTTGCCCTGTTAGCCAATCGTGATCAAAAGATATTGATGGCCGATCCAGGCTACCCCTGTAATCGTCAATTTTTGCGCATAGTGGAGGCCCAAGCGGTCTCTATTCCCGTGGATCATGAACAGAACTACCAATTAACCGCTGAATTGGTTGAGCAGCATTGGGATGAACAGACTGCAGGCGTTCTTATTGCCTCGCCAGCTAACCCAACCGGCGCGGTCATCGATCCACAAGAGCTTGCCAATATTGCAGCAACGGTCTCTCGTTTAGGTGGCACCTTGGTTGTTGATGAGATCTACCACGGCCTAACCTACGGTGCAGAGACTCCCAGTGCCTTTAGCATCGATACAAACTGCATCGTGATCAACTCGTTTTCAAAATATTTCGGCATGACGGGCTGGCGCTTGGGTTGGTTGGTAGCGGATGCATCAGCGGTGGCTGAAATGGAGAAGATGGCACAAAATCTCTACATCTCTCCCACGACCTTGTCTCAGTATGCTGCGCTCAGAGCATTCGAACCTGATGCGATTGAACTGTTCGAGTTGCGAAGAGAGGAGTTGCAGCAGCGACGTGATCGCCTGTTAGAAGGGCTCAAGCGAATTGGTTTTAAAGTCCCTAGAACGCCAGAAGGTGCCTTCTATATTTATGCCGATGCTTCTGATCTGTGTGATGACAGTTTTAGTTGGTGCTGGGAGTTACTAGAGAGGGCGGGCGTGGTCGCGACGCCTGGTGCCGATTTTGGTGAGTATCAGGCGCACAAATTTGTTCGCTTCGCTTACACTACTTCGTTGGCAAATATTGATGAAGCACTTAACCGAATTGAACAGTTTGTCAGCGACACTAGGTGTTAGATCGTTAACCTAATATTCCCATCGATAATTTCAAAGGGGATCGCCTCTAACCGTTCACCTGGGCAAGGGCCCGCGATGCACTCGCCCTCGTTTATCGTGAATAGCGCGCCGTGCGTGGCGCATTGGATGAACTGCTTTTCGACATCCAAGAAAGTGTCTGGTTGCCACTCTAGGCGAATACCGCGATGGGGGCAGCTGTTTTTGAAAATTGAGATTTGGTCGCCCTGTTTTACAACAAAAAGGGATAGGCCCTCCCGTTCAAAACCACGGCTTTCACCGTCGACTAAATCCGATACACTGCAGAGAATCATGGGTTACACCTAAAATTTTTCCAAATTTTAATGCTTTACAGAGAGAAACGGTATGCCTGCTCATCCCTTTAAACGTCACAAAGTCAGTGTCATTTTACAGGCCTATGACGTGGATCTGTTTGGCCATTTTTCTGAGTTAAGCCAGTCTCTCTCAAAGTTTAATCTTGATCCTGATATGAATGTTTCGTCTCTGCTTCTGCAGGCCGGTCACTCTTCGGGTGCTGATGAAGTCTTATTCGAATCGCGCAGTGAAAGGGTAAAAACTCAGTTGTTACTCGAATCAATATTGCAGCGCCCCTTTAAAACGCTCTCGAGAGGCGAGAGGCAGCGTGTGCAGCTGGCCTGTGATTTGGTGAGTCGCCCCAATGAGCCCAGCCTAATATTAATTGAAGAGCCTTGCACTGCCATGGATGCGGAGTTTAAACGCCGGACAGTGGAGCTGCTTAGATCATTTAAAGAGGAGGGCTATGCGGTTGTTGTGACCCTTCAAGAGGCGAGTTTGGCTTCACGAATGGGGGATTACTTTTACTTACTTGGCACCCAAGACTCTGTTGTCGAGGGTGACCACTCTGTTCTAACGGTCGCTCACTTAAGGCAACTGTTCGAGGTGGAAGTCGAGAGTGCAGAGCCCACTGAGGAGGGTTATCCGCAGTTTACCGTCTCTGGTAGCAGCTTCTGATCAATCAAGTATTGAATGATCTTAAGGTGCGCATTCTCTTCGCTGGTATCGATGTGAAGGGCGATCTTCTCTTCCTCTTCACTTAATGGCTCAGCGACGCGTTTTTGCGCTTGCATCACTTCAATAGTTGCATCTGTTGGGTCTTCACGCTCTTCAGATCGTTTAGCCAGGCGCGCCTCGATGACCTTTTCTGGGGGTTCACAAGCGATGATTCGTGCTGGGCAGCCCAGCTCTTCGGCCAGTTGCAGAAACTGTCGACGTGAACGTTGGCGAATGTATGCGGCATCCAGAATCAGAGTCTGGCCCGCTTCTAACAGAATGCCAGAGACGCGCTTCATCTCTAGGAAAGTGCGCATATTCATGTCTGCACCGTACATCTCAAGGCTTTCACCTTCGCGAGACGCTTTGCGATAGATCTTTTTACGCTCAGCACTTGATCGTACACGAACACCGGAGATCAGCTCGGCTAATTTGCTAGAGATATGTGATTTACCGGAGCCGCTAATCCCCTGCATCATCACCAACATCGGTAGTGGCGCAGCCGCGTATTCGGCGGTCAGTTTAAGGTAGTGTTGGAACTCAGCAAGATTGGGTTTCTCGCCCAACATGGCGACTTTCGCTCGTACCATCGCGCGGTGCGCTTTGTAGTAGGGCAGTAGAATTAACCCTTCGTAATCGCCGGTGATCTCCATATAGCGGTTAAGACAACGGTTCGCCCAACGAGGGTGGCCGTTAGCCTCTAGGTCCATCAACAGGAAGCCAAGGTCCGACATCTTATCGATCCAACGGAACTCTAGGTTGAACTCAATGCAGTCAAACACGAGGAGTGAATCACCATCTAAGGTGATGTTGCCCAGGTGAAGATCACCGTGACACTCACGAATCGAGCCATCGAGCTTGCGACGACGCATTAAGGGTTCAAGCAGTTGGTAACGATCTTTAATGTGCTGCCAAAGACGGTCGAGCTCTTTGGCATCCTCTTCGGGAATAAGCGAACGATCGATGTCCCTGTAGTTATCTTCGGAAATGGCGGCAATGCTATCGGGTTCACCCCATGGACTTCCGGGGGCAACAATGGGTGCGCGCTGATGGAAGTCAGCAATTTTATCAGCCAGTTTATCGATCCAGTTGGGGTCGAATTTGTAGACGTTTAGTAGCTCGGAGAGCAGTAGCCCTGAAGCAAACTCACGCATTTTGACGGCGTATTCGATCGGCTCACCTGTCGCTCCAATCACTGGATCGCTCTCAGTACCGCCGATAGCCACAACTTCAATATAGGTATTTTCAGAAAGACGTTGATTGAGGCGAAGTTCCTCCTCACAAAAGTACTTTCGCTTCTCAAGTGTAGTAAAATCTAAAAATCCAAAGTTGACCGGCTTTTTGATTTTGTAGACGAACTCGCCGGTTCTGATAAGCCACGCGATGTGCGTCTCAATCACTTCAAACTCGCTCACCTCATGCGGGTAGCAAGCTGGATTGAGTAGATTGTTTACCAGCGTGGATTCCATAGTTCGACTAAACTGCCCTTACTAAACATAAGCTGGCCTAACGAGATACGCGCCAGCGGGTCGAAGATTATACTGAGAAGATGACAAAAAAGAGACATCAATCTAAGCAAACCAAAGCAAAATCGAGCCGCAATTGGGCTAAATCGCTGTTTTGGTTTCTTTTTAAACTGGGCTTGGTCGCTACCGTTGTTGCTGCGGTGGGTCTGGTCTACCTCGATGCGCAGGTGCGTGAAAAGTTTGAAGGCAAACGCTGGTCACTGCCGGCTAAGGTCTATGCACGCCCATTAGAACTCTACCCTGGGCAACGTCTGGACACTCAGGCTTTGCAACTCGAATTGAAAGCACTTGGCTACAGTATTGGTAATCAGGTCAATCGCCCTGGCACAGCGCGAATCAGTGCCACTCGAGCCGACATCTATACCCGTGGCTTTGATTTTCCTGAGGGCGCTGAACGATCAAAACGCGTCACCCTTAGCTTTCAGCAAGGCCAGATAGCCCGCCTGATGGATGCTAATAATCGCTCCATGACGCTGGCGCGTTTAGAGCCAGTGCTGATAGGGGGGATCTACCCCGGTGATAATGAAGATCGTGAACTGGTGCGTATTCAAGATGTGCCCAGTCTACTGCCCCAGGCCTTAGTTGCCGTTGAAGATCGTGCCTTTTACGATCATTTCGGCATCTCTTTGAAAGGCATTGCCCGTGCGATGTGGGTCAATCTTCGTGCGGGTCGATTTGTTCAGGGGGGGAGTACCCTTACTCAGCAGTTGATCAAGAACTTCTACCTGACCTCTGAGAGAACCCTCTCGCGTAAATTGCTTGAACTGCCGATGGCGGTTCTGTTGGATCTTCACTACGAGAAAGATGAAATTCTTGAGGCCTATCTTAATGAGGTTTATCTGGGACAGGATGGCGCGCGTGCGATCCACGGTTTTGGTCAAGGTAGCCTCTTCTACTTCGGCCGTCCCGCCGCTGAACTCGAGCTGCATCACATTGCATTGCTAGCTGGGTTGGTTAAAGGGCCTTCTTATTATGATCCTCGGCGTCACCCAGAGAGAGCTCTAAAACGCCGTGATCTGGTACTGAAACTGCTGTTGGATCAAGCGATGATCAGCTCCAATCAGTATCAACGTGCGATACAACAACCGCTTGATGTCATTAAACGAGGCACCCGTTTAAAAGGGGCTTACCCAGCCTACCTCGATGTGGTGAAACGTCAGCTTCGACAAGAGTATCGCGAAGAGGATTTGAATTCTGAGGGGATTCGTATTTTTACAGCACTGGATCCTTTAGTGCAGCAGAATGCGGCTTCGGCGTTAAGTGAACGTATCGCGTTGTTAGAAAAACAGTACGGCAAAAAAGCACAGCCTCTGCAGGGCGCAACGGTGGTTACCGATCCGCAAACAGGAGAGTTGTTAGCGGTTATTGGTGGACGTAATGCCCGATTTGCTGGATTTAACCGGGCCTTGGATGCTCGCCGCCCGATTGGTTCCTTAGTTAAACCGGCCACCTTCTTGGCCGCGTTAGAGAAGGGGTACACCCTAACGACACTGATCGAAGACAGCGCCTTTCAGATGCAGCAGCCGGACGGGTCGGTATGGTCACCTGAGAACTTTGACGGCAAAGAGAAGGGTATGGTGCCCCTGTATGAGGCCATTTCGCGCTCCTACAATCTCTCCTCAGCACGCTTAGGTCTGGATATAGGAGTCGATTCGGTCATCGATATGTTGAAGCGACTAGGCGTTGATTCAGAGATCAAACCCTACCCATCGCTGCTATTGGGAGCGCTCAACTTGGCACCTATTGAAGTAGCGCAGGTCTATCAAACGCTAGCCGCGAATGGGTTCAGAATGCCGCTTCGCGCCATTCGTCGAGTCACCGATGCCTATGGGCAAGAGCTCTCTCGCTACCCCTTTAAGCTCAATCAAGTCGTTGATCCTAAACAGGTTCATCTGATTCACTACGCAATGCAATCGGTGGCTCGTGAGGGTACGGCTAGATCGCTCTACAGAACGCTTCCCAGCAACTTAAATGTGGCGGGTAAAACAGGGACATCTGATCAGCAGCGAGACAGTTGGTTTGCTGGATTTACCGGCAGCCGTTTAGCCGTTGTTTGGGTTGGCCGGGATGACAATGCGACCTTACCTTTTACTGGATCAGGCGGCGCATTAAAGGTGTGGACGGATCTGATGAAGAGAGAGCAGCCCGAACCCTATTTAGCTTTAAAACCTAGAGAGGTGGAGTACGTTTGGGTCGATGCATCTCAAAATGTTCAAACTGATCAGCAGTGTGAGGGGGCTCGTTCGGTTCCCTACATTCAGGGCACAGAACCGGTTCAACGTGTCAGCTGTGGTGGCAAACGCAAACCTGGGGAGGCGATTAAATCGCCATTAGACTGGTTCAAAGGTTGGTTTAATTAGATTTTCTGCAATCAACTGATTATTCTTAGTTCTTGTTAATCTTGATAACATCGAGCCGGTTCATGAATCTGTACCAATCTTTATCCATTACAGCTGTGCTGACCTTGCTGGTCGGTTGTGCGGGCCCAAGCCCTTACCTAACTCCGGTAGAGGAGCGCGATGTGTCGCCTCGCAATGCAAAGGTTGCACCCGGTGCGGTTGTTCCGGTGGAACCACGTGGTGATGTGAATGTTGCCCCCATCTACGATGTGCCGAACTTCGCACCAACTCAACCTTCACAACAACCCGTTCAAATTGCTCCCTCTGAGCCGCTCGCGATTGATGAAAGCTCCAACTCAGCAACAGTATCGTTGCTCGCTGAAGCAAAACAAGCCGCAGACAGAGGGGATCTGGCAGCTGCTGAATCCCAAGTTGAGCGCGCACTGCGTATCTCACCGCGCGATCCTCAGGTCTATTTGCATTTAGCGTCTATTAAACGCCGCCAGTTGAATCTGATTCAGGCAGAGCAGGTTGCGCTAAGAGGTGTTGCCGTTGCAACGGGACTTCCCGATTATCAGCGCAAACTCTGGCGTGAACTGGCGTTGATTCGCGAACAGGCAGGGGATGCAGCTGGCGCCGCTGCTGCACGCGCAGAAGCTACTCGATAAGTTGGAGCGGTCTTATTAAGGCCGCGATTTTATTTGAATGACTTATCGGTTATGAGTGTTAAGCCCTAGCATTAACCGCCTTAAATCGCGTTCTTGTCGTATCACCCTAATTACGAAGACATTTTCTTTCTCGATTCTGTAGACGATGCGTGAGGGTGGAGTGATCACTTCCCTGTAGTTTTGTAATGGAAGCTCAGGTAAGCGGCGACCTGATTCAGGATGTTGTTCCAGTCGCCTGACGCTAGACAGTATTCTCTGCACTAACTGCTTTGCTGCGGCTCTGTCACTAATAGCAACATACTCTGCTAATTCTGAAAGGTCATCGATCGCTTTTTCTGTCCAGATTAGCTTAGCCATTTGTCCAACTTGGCTTCTACTTCAGCTTGAGTATGAACTTTGCCTTCAGCAACGTCTTTTTCACCAAGCGCAATCGCTTCAAGCAAAGCCAATCGGTTTTGCATGTACTCGTAATCTTCTACGTCTACTAGGTAGGCCGAAGGCTGTCCATGTTCTGTAATCAAGATAGGCTCCTTGTTGACGTGCAACTCACTAAGAATTTTAGTCGCGTGCCTTTTAAGGTTGGTTACTAACTCTGTTTTCATAGATAACCCCTGAGTTTTAAGTGATACAATTGTATCACTTTATCTAAATGGAATTCATCTCAGGGGTAACTTAAGGGGGCTGACCTTTCGGTCTGACCCCCTTATCGAGTATCAATATCACTCACTATGCCAGGCAGTCGCTAAGGTGTTGTTGAGGGTGTTTCTATCCTCCAACGTCACCTCTTCTTCATCGAGTGCATCAAACTGGGCAATTGCATGAATGATGGCGTTGATATCAGCCATATCAGCCCAGCCATCTTCAGTTTCTATCCTCTCAATGCCATCTTTATTAGCCGATTGAATAGTCACCTCGGTGCTGGAATCACGGTCTTTTATCAGTAGCGAATCATTAAGCATCTCCAACTGAAGACGCTCCCAATTGATGCCTTCCAATACAAGCGTATCACTCCCACTGCTATCCACTATTTGGTCTGATCCATCATCCGCTCGAATAATGTAAGTATCATCGCCTTTTCCGCCTTCCAGCAGGTCATCCCCTTTACCGCCGGTTAACTGGTCATCGCCATTGCCGCCCATAAGCCTGTCTTGGCCACTGCCCCCAAAGAGATGATCCGTGCCGTTGTCGCCTGATAGCTTATCGTTTCCGGATCCACCATAAAGTTGATCCGACTCGTTGCCGCCAAACAGGTGGTCCGAACCGCTACCGCCATGCAGACGATCTTCTCCCTGATCACCAAATAGTTCGTCATCGCCGGAATCGCCATAGATGAGATCGTTGTTCTGATCTCCGTGGATAAGATCATCGCCGCCACCGCCGGAGATAGTATCGTCGCCACCATGACCACTGATGACATCAGCAGAGGCTAAGCCTTGGATATGATCATCGCCGTTGCTGGTCGCAAGCGTCTGCTGGGCAATGTCCGATAGATTCATCTGTTCACCGTTACTGAACTCAATCAATTTGATGGTGTCGAGTGAGATAAGATCGCCATTAAAGAAGGATTTGACGGTAATTAGATCCCCCAGCTGCCCTGTTTCGATTAAGAGATCATCGTTGATCCGGCTGATATCAACTTGCTTTTTGCTAATAGTGGAATCAAACAACACCCTATCGATGGAGTCACGGTCGCGGTTGTTGATCACATCTTGACCGTGACCTCGGCTAAAGAGGTAGGTGTCTTTGCCTTTACCTCCTTGCAAAACGTCAGCCCCTTCACCACCTACTAACAGGTCACCTCCTTCACCTCCAGATAAGTGATCATCTCCACGGTTACCTATTAAATGGTCGTCACCACCGGCGCCCTCTAGGTATGCATTGGCCTCTGTTCCAAGCAATGTATCATCCCCCTCAAGTCCATAGAGCCTATTGGAGTCGAGTGATTGGTAGAGGCTGTTAAGCTCAAAAATAGAGTGCTGTGTTGAAACCCCCTCCGCATTCACTAGTTCAATTGTTTCAATCAGATTGGGTGTGATAATACCTTTGTCATAGACCTGTTTGATGGTGATCTGATCTCCCTTCAATTGACCGTTTTGGTCTGAGAATTGGATCAGTAGATCCTCTCCAGAAGTTCCAATGCGTCGAAGAGTTAGCTGATCAGATTGCTCTATTCCAACGATGCGAATTGTGTCTCTGCCGGAATGTTCAATGTAGGTGTCTTGCCCATCCCCTTGAGTAAATAGGTAAAGATCATCCCCGGAACCACCGTAAACTGTGTCATTACCTTGATTGCCATGAAGTGTATCCGCCAGATCGGAACCGAATAAATAATCGTCGCTGTTGCCGCCTTTCGTCGAAAAGTGAGTGATCACTTCTGATAGATTAAGAGCTTTGCCATCATAAAAACGTAGGGTTTCAATGGTGCCCTCCTGAAGGCTGCCATCAAAGTCGAATACGTTTTCTAACCGAATAGCAGCGCCACTTTTTGCGCCATCTTCATTCAGCAGATGAATGTCGATGTGACTGATGCCTCGCTCAAATAGAAGGTTATCGGCCGAAATACCCTCGCCAAACAGAAGCACATCGTCCCCTTGGCTGTCATAGATTTGATCAGAGCCGTCTCCAATGCTGTAGTGGTAAATATCATTACCCACGCCGCCAAAGAGTTGGTCGTCGCCTAAACCACCGGTGATAAGATCATCATCATTTGAGCCTGTCAGTGTCTCAGAAGCATCTGTACCTGTAATCTGTGAATCAATAAGCCATGGGGCAAGAGTGGGGTGCTCTTTCAGATCATCTATTACAACGTCATAAGCCGGTGACAGGCTCGATAGCTGCTGCACTGTTTTGAAGAGTAAGTTGGCTTGTGACAGATCGTTTTGATCGATAAGGCTTTGCAGATGGGCTTCGAAATTCTCCGTATCTGGAGCAAATTGACCAGTTCTTGAATCAAATTTAACCCCAATCAAATCAAAAGCCTCAGCATAGTCGGTTTGGGCGTTGAGCTGCCCTTCGACATAGTCGCTAAACGCTTTGAATTGTGCGATCAGAACCGGTGCCGCGCGGCCATGTGGGTTTGGGTCATGTTCACCCCAGCACCAGGTGCCAACATAGTCTTTAGCCGTTAACTCTTCTAACGCCTCAAGCTGTCGAGCATCCATGACGTGCCCATAAATGCGGCTTGGGTCGCGACTGTAGGGGTCGACGTCGGCTACCCCCGTCCACTGGTAGATGATCTCATTAACCAACGCAGATCGTTCAGCAGGGTCGGACTCTTGAATGAACTGGTCAACCATCGATTTGAGCTCTGTATTGTGTGCCATTACCTGTTGTAGGTTGGCCACATAACCCCAGCCCTTAATATCAGGGTAGTTGATTAGGTCATCAGCTGTTTGAGTGGAATCCTGATAGATGGATTGCGTTTCATCAGTTTGAAACCAGACATCGACCAGCTCATTGGAAGGGCTATTTGTATTTGCAAACGAGCTCGTTTGAATGAAGTGGTTGCCTTGTTGTTGCTGTGAATCTTCAGAGTAGTCCAGGTTGATCGATGTGATTCCGAGCTCTTCTAGAGTTTTCAGTTCAAACTCTTGAGTTTGTCCATCTAAATTGAGGTCTTGCCAGACTTTAAGCGCTTGGAAATCTCGATCAAACTCATCGATCACCCCATCGGAATTAGAGTCGTACTCTTTTAGAGCCTCAAACCCATTGGCGGCCTTGTCTCCGTTAGATAGCTGGGTGTTATTACCAAACAGCTCGGTTCCGTCATCGATTTTGCCGTTGTTGTTCAGGTCGATGGCCAACATGCCATCATCAGGTGATACCCATCCAGTTTTTTCGGCAAAACCATCGCCAGCGTGATCGAAATAGACGCCTTGATCAATTCCAATAGTTTCGACGCCGTCGCCGTCCAGATCTAAAACGAGCGGTGAGGTAATCGATTCTGCATTGGCGAAACTGGGTGCTTCAACATATTGATCATTCGCTGCAAACTCCCAATCATTCCAAGTGAGTTCAACATCAGGCTGATGCAAAATCATGTCAAAGATAGGATCAAGAGCCCCTTGTTCAGCTAAGTGCTCTCCTAAATCAGTAGCTAATGGGTAACTGGTTAAAATAGAACCCAAAAGACGCGTCTGTGGAGTAGGGATTGCATACAGTATTGAGCCAAGTGTAGATATATAGTCTGATAAATTTGCTGTTCCTTCTTTGTGTTTATCTAATGTATCCGCTATGGAAGATGCAAAAGTTAAGCTGGCGAAATGGTGTTGTATAACCTTAAGAAGGGTGGATTTGTTGTTGTCTGGAATTGTATCTATCGTTGCGCCGATAAGGGCTATACCAGCCGCAGCAGCTTGTAGCGGTGTACTGTCCTTGCTCTCAAAAATACCTATAGCATCATCAAAACTTTTAATTGATTTAGCTAGCTCAAAAACATCCAGTAGTTCCTCGCGAAGATTGCTCATAGTAAAAGTCCTTTTTTACTTTGTTTAGTTTTTTATAAATTGTGTACTACTAGAAATACCCAGGTAGCCACTAAGATTTGTAGTAAGAAGAAAAGAATTTTCCCTAAAGTATTGATTCCAATTACCTTCCACTTAGTTAAGTAGATAGATATCAGCATCACAAAAAGGGTCATAAAAAACACCTTTGTATTGTGCTCTGGAGGTACAAAAAACATAGATATAAGGGTTATGACAAACGTTAGCTTCCATATCACAACATCTTTAACCGTTATGTTTTCTGTATTCATACCATCACCTTCAAAACACGCACCATCAATACAGGTATCAACAGGCCAATGAAAAATGGATTGGCGAAATCCACCCATCGTCCTACTTTGATTTTTTTATATTTGATGTAGCTACACAATCCGACAGCAGATGCTGTTGCGGCAGCGTAGAGGTTGAAGTTATCGGGTCTTATGAATACTAATAAGATCAGAAAACCCATAATGATTGAGGTGGTCCATTTCAGAATGGATAACAATTTTTTCATCTATCGCTCCTCTATTGAGTCTGTTTTCATTCTTAGTAACGGTGAAAGTAGATATTCGATGATCCTCCTTTTGCCTGTTTTTAATTCCGCGCTGACGCTCATCCCGGGTTGCAGGGGGTGGGAATTGCCGTCGATTTCTAAGGTTTCTGAGAAGAGTTTAAGTTCTGCAGGAAAGAGTAAAACGCCTTGTTCATTTTGTTGTGCATCGGCGCCAAGGTGAACGATCTCAGCATCGATTACGCCGTATTTTGTGAACGAGAATGCATCCACTTTAATTTCGGCGCGTTGGCCTGTTCGAATAAAGCCCACATCGCTGTTTTGTAGCCAGGCTTCGACTCTTAACGATTGATTCAGTGGCACAAGATTCATCAGAGTCTCAGCACTGGTAGCGACAGCGCCAACCGTGAACGCGTTGAGATCACTGACGATCCCGTCAATGGGTGCGCGAATGTTATGCTGCTCGATGAACCACTCTAATTGAGCGATATCCCCATATAGAAATCTGGCGGCCTCTTGCAGTCGATGCAGTTCATTCAACGTTTGCGCTTTGCTCTCTGCTTTAAATGCTTGGATCTGCTTTTGAATTGAAACGGCCTGGCTCAAGGTTGAAGCTACGTCCAGTTGTAACGCCCTTACGCTAGCTTCCACTTCAATAAGCCGTTGGCGTTGGGTAAGAAGGGCGCTGTTTGATGCAGCGCCGTTTTTAACCAATGACTCAATCGCTTCTGTTTCGGCCTCAACAATTGAGCGGAGTCGTGACATTGAATCGAGTTGCGTTTTAGCCTGTGAATGACTCAATTCTGAGCTGTGCAGTTGCGCGTTTAACTGTTCAATTTTTCGGGTATAACTCTCTATCTGTTCTGAGAAAAGCGCCTGTTGAGGGTTAGAGGATGACAGATACTTGACGTTGCCTTTCTCTAAATACTCAGCAAAGTGCCAGGTGCGTTCTATCTCGTGTTGCTTAAACTCATATTGCTCCAGCCTCTGTTGGAGTTGATTAAAGGGTTCCGTGGCATCCAGTTCAATGAGGGTTTCACCGGCTTGAACCTCATCACCATTGGTGATGTGGATGGCATCGATTTTCCCTGTGATAGACGATTGAACTCGTTTTGTTTGTCCAGTTGGAATGACTTTTCCAGATGCCCTTGCCACAATGTCGACCTCACCAATAGACGCCCAGGTGAGCCCTGACATCATCAGCAGGGCGATTAAGTAGGCAGTTACCCTCGGCCATTTCTTGGGTGGTCGCTCTTGAATCAGTAGCGCACCAGGTAAAAAATCGTGCAGCTCTTTTGATGTCAGCCTCATGCGATGGCCTCCTTAAATTCTGATGGTTGATCGGCCGATTGAAGACGAATCATTTCGGCGTAGCGGCCGTTTAATGTCATCAGCTCTTGATGGGTGCCAGACTCAGCTAACTCGCCTTGATCAAGTACAAGAATTCGATCGCAGTGTCTTACTGTGTTGAGGCGGTGAGCGACGGTGATGACGGTGCGCCCTTTGCAGATCAAGTGCATCTGCTGACGGATTTTCTCTTCTGAAATGTAATCGAGCGCGCTCGTTGCTTCGTCAAAAATCAGAATTTTTGGATTGCTGATCAGGGCTCTCGCTATCGCGATTCGCTGGCGCTGCCCCCCTGAGAGGTTGCTGCCACGCTCACCCGCCAAGGTGTAATAAGCAGCTGGAAGCTCAGTGATAAACTCGTGCGCACCGGCCAGTTTGGCGGCTTTGACAATGGTTTCTAGCGATTCACCGGGTGTGCGTATCGCAATGTTGTCGCGCACACTTTTATTGAATAAAAAGCTCTCTTGTGGAACGACGCTGATATTGGATCTAAGCCAATCAGTGTTGACCTGTGCTAAATCAACACCATCAATGAGCACCTTTCCTAAGTTGGGTAGGTAAGTCCGTTGAATCAGCTTGGTCAGTGTGCTTTTGCCAGAGCCTGAAGCGCCGACAATACCGATCGATTCTCCGGCGTTGATCTCAAGGTTGATCCTATTCAGAACCGTGGGGCTATTCAGACTGTAGCGAAAACTGACGTGTTGAAAGGCAATGGAGCCTTGCAAGCTAGGGAGAGACGCTTGGCTTGTCTGAGCGTCAGACTCAGAGGGCGTATTGAGTATATCGCCGAGACGTTTCAAGGATATTCCCGCTTGTTGGACGTCTTGCCAGAGTTGAACCAGTTTTAAAATGGGTGCACTGACTCGACCCGCGATCATATTAAATGCGATCAATTCACCGATGGTTAACTGATTGTCCATGACCAGAAGGGCACCAAACCAGATAATTAACACTGTGGTGAACTTGCTAATAAACTGAGCAATTTGAGTCGCGATATTACCTAGGTTTTTAGCTTTGAAGCCGATACTGGTTGCTTGGGCAATCTGCTTTTCCCAGCGTTGCTGCATCTTTGGCTCAAGCGCCATTGATTTAACGGTATCGATGCCCGTGATCGATTCAACCAGAAACGCTTGGTTTTCGGCACTGCGTTTGAAACTCTCATTTAAGCGATGGCGCAAAGTGGGTGTGATGAGTATAGATAACAGCAAGTAGCACGGAAGTGACCCAAGAACGATCCACGTGAGCGTAGGGCTAAACATCCAAAGCACAGCGATGAAGAGCAGAAGAAAGCTAAGATCAATCATCAGGGTCAATGCACCCCCAGTGATGAACTCCCTTAGTGTGTCTAGCTCTTTGATTCTCGCCACGGTATGCCCTACTTGGCGTGAATCGAAATAGGCTGCAGGTAAGCGCATGACATGGTTAAAAAGCTTAGCGCCAAGCTCCACGTCAATTCTGCTGGTGGTATGAACCATCAGGTAGTTGCGAACGATGCCCATCACCAATTCAAACATCAGCAGTGCAGCAAATCCGATGGCCAGAATATCCAGCGTAGTGAAGCCTCTATGCACCAGCACTTTGTCCATAACGATTTGAAAGAAAAAGGGCGTGGCTAGGGCAAATAGCTGAAGGAATACAGAAATTATGATGGCTTCGGTAAAAATCCCTTTGTGTTTAATCAGGGAAGGAATAAACCATTTCAGATCAAATCGGCGATCATAACCTAGGGTTTCTCGCTCTTTAATGAAAATAATTCTGTTATCCCAGAGCTGATCAAACTCTGCCAAATTGAGTTTTCTGGGTGTGGTCTCGCCGGGCTTGATGACTAAGCAGAACCAATCCTGCCCATTTTGATTAACGCGAAGAAGGGTGAGGTATTGCCCATCGGACATAGGTGCTGCAACGGGCATAAATTCATTGTGTAAGTCACTGATTTTACAGTTTCTTATCCCTGCTTTTAGGTTAAGTGAGTTTAGCGCTCTTATGAAATCCGTTTCTGTCAGTGTGGATTTGGATGTTTGCCATTGATGGCGCAACTGCTCTGTATCGCAAGCTTTATGTCTAAGCTTGGCTAATGTCGTAATGCTGTATATGGCTGATTCAAATGAATTCACAATAACTATCCCTCCGTGGACACCTCATTAAGGTTTAGCAGAGGATTTGAAAATGTGCGTAATTTTTTTGTTTTTTATTCCACTAGTTAGTCTTAGATTTGCGATGGCCATCATTTTTTAGAAAAAAACGACAAATTTTTTTAGTTTTTTAAAATCTACCTGAAAGTCACTATCCATAGGGGTTTGAGAGAGATGTTGCTCTGGGTTTTTGTTAAAAAATCGAACTTTTTTAAACTTTTTTTCATTTTTTATTACGCAAAAATTTAAATCTTGTTCTATACCTATATACATCCCCGACGGAATGGGGATAACGAGAGAGATCTCGAATCGGTTTTCCACCTAACCAATCCATCCAGCATAGTGGATTAGTTAGTGAGCTCCCCCTTCGCTCCTGAGAGCTGATTGAAATCGACATGTTGATCGATCAAGGATGATCCGATGCATGCAAATACCCAAAGGGATTTGGGTTTGGAGAGGGATCTTCGGCAATTGCCAAAATCTGATGCGCCGCGAAAAGAGGGAGTTTTTCAATGCGCATCAACCATATATTTAACCGTGTTATGAGGGCGGTTAAGGGTGCCGCAGGATGGGCACAGCAGGGAGGGATCCCTGAACGATAGACTCTGACTCTGTAGTGTTCCCTAGCAGGCACTACAGTTTTACAGGAATGAGTCCCTTCGATTGAGTCTGTCGTTTAATGTCCAGTGATGTGATCGGCAAAGGATGGCAATGATGCATTACACTCAAACCTCAACGGAGTGAGGTTTGGAGAGGGATCTCAAGTTTCGACTAATATCTGTTGCGTGGCGAGAAGAGGGAATTTTTCAAAGCGCACACTATTTTTGAATTTAGCTGTACAGAGCAGTTAAAGGCGCCTAAGGAAGGGCGTACTTGGGAGTGGTCCCAGATTAATAGACCTAATTTCTGTGTCGTTTTAGCAGACGACGTAGAGTCCCTTCTTACAGGGTCTATTAATTTAAACCCAGTAAAGTGAGCAGCAACGGAGTTCTGTGAGTTTTACAACACTTCAAAGGATTGAGGTGAAGAGAGGGATCTCAGGCACATGCCAAAAATCTTACGCGCCGCGAGAAGATGGAACTTCTCAAGGCGCGTTCCTTTTTAAATCATCATTTTCTATTTAAAGAGCAAACAAAGTATAATGTCCCCAAAATTAAATTATTTCGATACATTTCATGTCTGATTTTTCACCAAACACAGTTCTTGTAACGGGGGCTTCAGGGTTCATTGGTTCAAAACTTTTAGAATCACTATCTAGACAGTTTCAAAAGGTTTTCGCAATTCAACGAGGTGTCGCTCAGGCTGAGTTTGGAAATGTTCAACACGTTACAAGTGATTTGGCAGATTTACATTCAGATCTCTTTGAAGGGGAAAGAATTTCTACCTTTATCCACCTCGCTGCTCATGTTCCGATTGATCGTTCAGTAGAATCGAAACATATATGTCACAGAGTGAATGTCCGTTACACGGAGACTCTGGCCAATATTGCAATCGCATCAGGCGCTAGTCGATTTATCTTCATCAGTACCATAAAGGTTCATGGCGAGGTATCATTCAAAGGTAATCCAATTTCGCCATGTAGTCCCATGAATCCTAAAAGTGACTACGCTCGATCTAAACTTCAAGCCGAACGTTTGTTGAAGGAAAAGTTTTCAGATACCGATATTGAGCTAGTTATCCTCAGGCCAGTTTTAGTTTATGGTCATGGAATTAAAGGAAATCTCCGTTTGCTCTGTGGTCTGGCTAATAAATTTAGGATACTTCCATTGGGAAGTATCGCAAATAGACGATCTTTGGTTTCTGTTGAAAATTTAATTGAAGCTATCATGAACGTTGCTAAATATAAAAATGTAGCATCGGGTGACTATGTTATTTCTGATGACCAAGTTTTATCAACGCCTGAGATTTTATTTTGTTTAGTGAACAATAAAGATAGATGCAAAATTATTAATTTCCCTACTTTTATGTTGAAGCTTCTATTTTTAATTTTGGGTAAAGGGAAAAGCTCCGCTAGCTTTTTTGAATCTCTCGAGGTAGATAACTCCCTTTTTAAAGAGAAATTTAATTGGGCTCCAAGTGTTAATACCTATGTTGGTTTGAAAGCCGTTTGTGATAAATGAAAGGTTTATTTAAATTGTTTTTGAGACAAAATCGTATTATTA
This sequence comes from Marinobacterium sp. xm-m-312, assembly GCF_013283295.1. NCBI lineage: Bacteria > Pseudomonadati > Pseudomonadota > Gammaproteobacteria > Oceanospirillales > Oceanospirillaceae > Marinobacterium > Marinobacterium sp. xm-m-312. The sequence goes on from NZ_WBYS01000005.1 coordinate 267,775, forward strand.
GATTTTTTGATTTTTTAATATCAATTTTATTACTGGTAGCGTTGAGCCCTGTTTTTACTATTTTTTTAGTTTTAGTCTGGTTTGAATGCCGCTCACCTATTTTTCTTCAGGTGCGTTTGGGGAAAAATCTTAAACCATTTACATTGATCAAATTTCGCACTATGTCCAAGTTGGCTCCTTCTGTTTCCTCTCATCTTTCTGATCCCAATCTCATTTCAAATATAGGTCGCTTTATAAGAACTACTAAGATTGATGAATTACCACAATTAATTAATGTAGTGAAAGGAGATATGAGTTTAGTAGGGCCAAGGCCTGGACTGCTCACTCAACATGAACTTATCAATGCTCGTACAAAATATGATGTTTATACCGTAAAGCCTGGAATTACAGGGCTGTCACAGATCAAGGGCATTGATATGTCTACGCCCGAGCTTCTAGCTCGCTCAGACGCAGAGATGATTAGTAAAATGAGTGTTGTTTATTACTTTAAAATACTAGCTCTAACTGCGCTAGGTAAGGGTAAGGGTGATGCCGCTTCAAGAAAATCATCAGCCCCTTAGGCTTGTGCTTTATATGGGCACCTCGAAAAACCTCCCTCACAGCACCGGTAGCCCTGTGATAGCATCAAGCAACCACTAACACCCGATAGATCAGTACCATGAAGAAGCGTAGCGCAATCAAAAACGACCTCTTTGCCAGCGA